>JANYLE010000248.1 GCA_025363795.1 Mariniphaga sp.
CGCATCATGAACAATTCGTTACGGACGATGGAAGATTTGAGGTGAACATATAGCGTCCCATCTTTAATATAAATTGAGGTAGTGGCCCTGGCAATTTGCTTTCCGATAATTGTCTCCCATGAATTGACCGCTTCAATCTCTGCCATTTTACCATCCAGGTTTCTATCTTTTAAGTAATCCTTAATCGCACTTCCCAAAGGTTGTATTTCACTTCTTCTCATATTCGCAAATCGTTTTTATACAGTTGAAAACTGACCATTTAAGCTACACTTTTAAAAAATGCAAGGTTATTTTCCCGGCATAAACAGCTACTCCGAAAAAGCATTCGCAGACTATACGGTTGCGATTTGCCCATCGGTAACTAAAAAAATAGAATAGTCCGCACCTCCTACTTCATGAATAATTCCGTCAAGATGTTCCCGGTTTGTATCAGTAATAAAAATTTGTCCAAAATCGCTATCCGACACCAACTTGACAATCTGTCCAACCCGCGAACTGTCAAGTTTATCAAAAATATCGTCAAGTAAAAGAATCGGTTTAACCTTATTCACTGACCGGATAAAATCGAATTGGGCAAATTTAAGTGAAATAAGGTAAGTCTTATTTTGTCCTTGTGATCCCAGTTTTTTGATCGAATAATCATCAATTTTCAGGTCAAGGTCGTCTTTATGAATGCCAATAGTTGTGTATTGCAAAGCACGATCCCTGGCAGTTGATTCCTGAAGCAAAGTTCTGAAATCGCAATCTTTTAATTGAGATTGATATTCGAGTCTAACTTTTTCATGACCTTGAGCAATAAAATCGTAATATCGTTGAAAAACAGGGAGAAGGGAATTAAGAAATTCAACCCTTTTATGATAAATTTTCTCACCGGTATTGATTAATTGTTCATTCCACACATCAAGACTATCGGCGTCAAACGCATGATTTGTGGCAAAAAATTTCAGGAGATTATTGCGTTGGAGCAAAGCTCTGTTGTATTTAAGCAACCACTCGAGGTATTGCCTGTCGTATTGAGATATCACACTGTCCATAAACTTGCGACGTTCTTCGCTACCGCCCTGAATAAGAATGGAATCGGCAGGAGAAATCATTACCAGTGGAAGTAATCCAATATGGTCTGATAGCCGATCATATTCTTTTTTGTTGCGTCTGAAGATCTTTTTATTGCCTGTCTTAAAACCACAGTATAAATCTTCGGGGTCACCACCACAATCATATTTTCCCTGAAGTACAAAAAAATCCTCATGATGCCGAATATTTTGACTATCAGGGAGATTGAAATAACTCTTACAAAATGACAGGTAAAATAAACAATCAAGAAGATTTGTTTTCCCGACGCCATTATTCCCGATAAAACAATTCAGTTTTGAGGAGAATTGTAAGTCGGCCTGAATAAGGTTCTTATAATTGACAACAGTAAGATTCCGGATAAACATCGGGACTATTTTATTTTAACTGATGCAAATTTAAGGTTTTTTATTTGGTGCAACTAAAATCATCCCGGACACAGGCGAAATAACGGATCGGAAAACCAATTAAACTATTGATTTATTGCTGTCGATAGTAAAAAGTATTTTTATAGTTAAAAATGGCTGTGGTTTAGTAAAAACGTTTATTTTTGCATTCGAATTGAAAAAACAGCAAAATCTAAGAGATAACAATAACATGAGCAAGGAAAAATCAACCAAACCACTTGAAAATCTAGAGGAAGTCGAACACGCATTGACAACCGCGGAAATGTTTTTCGAAAAAAATTCGAAGATTATCACGATAATTTTTGGGGCAGCTGTTGTTGTTTCCCTACTTTTGCTTGCAGGGCATCGGTTTTATTCTCTTCCAAGAGAAGCGAAAGCCAAAGAGCAAATGTATGTTGCAGTACAATATTTCGAAAAAGATTCGTTTAATCTCGCGATTAATGGAGACGGCAACTACCCTGGATTTCAAGATATTATTGACGATTACGGAAGAACAGATGCCGGCAAACTTGCCAGATATTACACAGGCATCTCCAACCTACACCTTGGGAAATATCAGGAAGCGATTAATTATCTTGAAAAATATAAAACGAAGGACCTGTTACTTGCGCCCGTTGTTTTAGGTGCAACAGGAGATGCTTATTGCGAGCTTGGTAATAAAGAGAAAGCTGTCAAATTATATATGGAGGCCGCTGAACTCAATCCGAACGCATTTACTTCACCAATTTATTATCTTAAAGCAGGGAACCTTTATGAAACTTTAGGAACCAAAGACAAAGCTCTGGCAGCCTACAAGGCCATCAAGGAAAAATATGCCGAAAGCAACGAAGGAAGAACTATTGACAAATATATTGCCCGACTGATGGCAAATTAGAAAATATTACTTTTCTCACAAAAATCCTCTTCGATACTTCGGGGAGGATTTTTTGTTTAAAACATGCAGACAACAGGCGGAAAACACTAAAATCCGTACTTGTATCTTTTCTGAAATTCATTTCCACAACTTTTATTGAACTCTTCGTATCTCTTTTGATGCGCTATTACTTTATTTCTGTATTATTCTTTTAAACATTTCAATATCTTTGACGATCCTAAAAAGAATCAGATGATTATCGATAAAATTGAAAATGCATCGCGTTACTTCGCACTTGGCTCCGGAATAGCTGAGGCGCTTAAATACATTTCGAACAACGACCTAAGCTCGATCGAACCGGGCAAATATGAAATTCACAAGAATAAAGTCCAGATGATTGTGAATGAGTATGAGCAAACCAATACCGACAAGGTGAAAATGGAAGCTCACCAGATAAATATAGACGTTCAATATTGGGTGAGTGGGTCCGAATTAATGGGTTATGCACCTTTTAAGTCCCAAAGCGTACTTGAACCATTCAGCGAAGAAAAAGATTGTGGGTTTTATGCAGCTGATGCCTCATTTTCCAAACTGGAACCCGGCATGTTCGCCATCTATTTTCCAACCGAATTACACACGGCTGTTTTAGATCAAATAGGTAAATCAAAGGTTCGAAAGATTGTGTTCAAGGTAAATGCAGAAAGTAATCAAATCTGATTATTAAGACGAAATTTATGACCGCTGGCAACAAACTGTAAGAAGCTAGTTGCCAGCGGCCATAAGTATCTTATCTCAATTTGTACAACATCTTCTTCTCCAATTCTTCGGTAGCTTTCTTTACAGCTTCCCCAAAATTATCACAGACCAGATCGTGTCCGATAATATCGACCAAACCACACTTTGTCAAGGTTTCACGAACCTCCGGACGGACTCCGGAAAGAACAATGGCCACTTTTCGAATTCTCAAGTCCCTGATTATCTCCTGAAAACTAAGAATTCCTGTAGAATCGATAAACGGAACATACCTCATTCGCAAGATTAAAACCTTCGAATCGCCTGCAATCTCTTTCAAAGTCTCTTTGTAAGACTGGGCAGCTCCAAAAAAGAAAGGACCTGTAATTTCATATACATCAACCCCTTTTGGTAATGAGGAATAATTTTCGAAAATATCAGTATCAATATCAACTGACTCAATATTACTTAGTTTTGACATCCGCTGCATAAATAACATGGCTGAGAATACCATTCCCACCTCAATGGCCATCGTCAGATCGACAAAAACCGTCAGGAAAAATGCAGTTAGCAAAACCAAAACATCGTATCTTGATCCCTTAAGTATTGCTACAAAGGATCGCCATTTGCTCATGTTATAGGCCACAACTATCAATATCCCTGCAATACACGACATTGGAATTAACCTCACCCATTTACAAAACAATAGCAGAATCAACAATACGATTACAGAGTGTATTATTCCTGCCACAGGAGTTCGTGCTCCGTTCTTTATATTAGTAGCGGTGCGTGCAATAGCGCCTGTAGCTGGTAGTCCGCCAAAAAAGGGCGTTACAATGTTTGCTATTCCCTGCGCAACCAATTCAGTATTCGAACGGTGCCTTCCGCCAGTCATCCCATCAGCAACCTCGGCAGAAAGCAATGACTGAATTGCTCCCAATATTGCAATAGTAAAAGCAGGCTGAATATATTCCCTGATTGAAGCCCATTCGAGATGAGGCATTTGAATGCTGAAGGTGTTGGGAATATCACCAAAAACAGATTGAATTGTTTGCACCGGTAATTTCAACAGCGTGACAACCCCAGTGACGATGACAATTGAAAAGAATGAACCAGGCATATTTCTGATAACCTTACCCCCATAAATAGCAATTAAAATTGTTACAGCTGTAATTATCAATGCATAATAATTTAATTGCCAGAAACCAGTAGAATAAGCCGTCCATTGGCCGGCAAAATCAGCGGGCAGGTTATTGATCTGAAGACCAAATGCATCTTTCATTGCAGCTGAAAAGATGACCAATGCAATCCCACTCGTAAATCCGACAACAAGAGGATGGGGAATATATTTGATTATCACACCTAACCTTAAAAATCCGAATCCGACAAGCATTAGTCCTGCCAATATAGTAGAGATCATAAGGCCATCAAGACCATATTTCTGAACAATCCCGTAAACGATCATGACAAATACACCGGTAGGTCCGGCAATCTGGAAACGACTTCCACCCAAAATTGATACTACCAATCCGGCAATGGCCGCAGTAATAAGACCCTTTTCCGGCGACACTCCTGATGCAACAGCAAAGGCGATAACGAGTGGTAAAGCAACAAATCCAACGATAATCCCGGCGTAAAGATCTTTTTGAAAAAGATACCTATTATAACCCTGCTTAAGGACGACGTAAAGCTTTGGTTTAAAAATAGAGTTCATTGCGATTAAAATTGATTGGGGCAAATTTACCTCATAACGAGTAATAACTACGATAAGTTTTGAAAAAATCTGAGATCGACATTCATAACCGGCAAAGAGACAACATCTCCAAATGTTATCCTATTTTTGCAGTCTGAAAATCCCATTAAAATAATGGAAAAACAACGACCATGATTGCTATTTTAATTTTGATGCTTTCCGGAATACTTGTTGGGCTGGCACTTGGAAAATATCCGATAACATTGAAAATCAACGACAAGCTGCTCAATGCTGCCATTTATTTATTACTTCTGCTTTTGGGAATAGGGGTAGGACTAAATGATAAAATCATTGACAATTTTTACAATATTGGTTTGCAGGCGCTTATCATTGCATTAGGAGCAATTGCCGGAAGTGTTGTCTTTTGCTGGGTGATTTACAAAACTTTTTTCCATTTAAAATGAAGGGAACACTGATCATTCTTGCCTTCTTCACTGCTGGAGTATTACTTGGCATATCCGGGGAATTGCCAAAAACTTTAATTTCAGCAGACTGGAGCATGTATGCGCTCTATCTTTTAATGTTTCTGGCAGGAATTGGAATTGGGGCAGACCGTAAATCATGGTCTGTGATCCGCTCAATCAACGTTAAAATATTTCTTGTGCCGGCCGGGATAATTACAGGAACCTTTATCGGGGTAACAATAAGTTCACTTCTTATCCCTACTCTTTCACTTCGTGAAGTATTGGCAGTAGGGGCAGGTTTTGGATATTACAGCCTGTCAAGTGTTTTTATCTCTGAACTGCACAGCGAAGCACTTGGGGTGGTCGCACTTTTGTCGAACATTTTCAGAGAAATTTCAACGCTTCTTTTTACGCCACTATTGGTAAAGTATTTTGGCAAACTTGCCGGAATTGCATCTGGAGGCGCAACATCAATGGATACAACCCTACCTGTGATTAGTAAGTTTTCCGGGAGAGATTATGCAATTATTTCCGTCTTTAGTGGAATCGTCCTCACCATACTTGTCCCCTTTATGGTAACGTTCATTCTCACTTTCGGAAAATAAGGAAATGGTTATAGATATGTCCCTGGTTTAGTTTCAGAATGCATCTGCACCGGGATAAAAATATTCTTCAGCGGCTTTGTCCGGTTGGATAAGAAAATACTTAACGACAGCTGAAGCACATAGCTTTCCGTCATTCCCCAGTAATTCGGTTTCAATAATCGCCATTCGGGTACCAACCTCTTTCACTTTTCCCCGCAGGGTAATTTCTCCGGCGGATACCAATACCGGACGACGATAGACAATTTCCATCGAGGAGGTCAAGCCCACCGTTTTACAACGCGTCTGAACCACCCAGGCAGCAAGCTCATCAAGCAAAGTGGCTTGAATTCCACCATGTAACACATTTGCGAAGCCTTCAAGTGATTTGCGGGGCATCCATTTTGCAATCACCTCATCGCCATCTTCCCAAAATTGGAGGTTTAGTCCGATCTCATTGTTGGGAGAACAACCAAAACATTGATACTCTGCTCTGCCTGCTGTGGCATAAGGATTTCGTATTTTTCTCACGGAATTATTTTTATATAACCTCAACCAATTCGTTATCCGACAAATACCAAAGAAAGCCTTTGGGTTGACTGTAGCCCATGGAGCTAAAATCTTTCAGGTATCCACGAACCTGCGAAAAATGAGTATCAGATCTCGATCCTGTTTTATAATCAACCACAATGAGCTCATCACCTTTAATCATTACACGGTCGGGACGGTGCCGTTTTTCGATGCCGCGCAGGATATCCCTTTCGTTTAATACTTTCCATTCGCCGCTAAACCAAGCTAGAAATGGCTCCTTGGCCAATACCTTAAAGATCAATTGCTGATACTCCTCCCCTGTTTGCGTATCAATCTTCCCTTCAGAAACCATGCGTTTTAAAGAAGGTAAAACGTCAACAATCGTCGCGATCTTTTCAAATAATTCATGCATTAATTTCCCATGACCGATACGCCCCGACTTTTCGGGATCAGACAGATCAAGATAACTGTCACTATGCAATCGCAATTTAAGCCGGTCTCTTTTACCCGAAAGAATCAATCCATCCAATTCTTTATTTTCTGATACCTGGGATTGTGCCGTGTACAATACCTTTTTCACTTCGCCAATCTCAAATATTTTACTTTCAGGATTATAAAATTCGGTGAGGTCGATATATTTTTCGCGGTCAACAGAATCAAGCATGGGTGGATTTTCCATAACACCCTGAATCAATGAAGAAATACTTTTATAGGAATTACCAGGTTTGGCAGTATAAGGACAAAAGATAATAAGCGAGTTAACGGCCCTGGTTAATGCAACATAGAGAAGGTTCAGATTATCAACAGAACTGTAAAGCATCTCTTTAAAATAGGCTTCTGAAAACAGCGTTTGTTGAAGTCCGCTTCCGTAACGCACGAGCACGAGGTCTATCAGGTCAAATGGTGCCTTTTCCGGATGACACCAAAGATATGGAGCCTTGGTGGCTGTCGGAACAATTTCCCAGTCGCAAAGCGGTACAAAAACTGTGTGAAACTCAAGTCCTTTTGATTTATGAATGGTCAGGATCGAGATGGCATTCTGACCTTCGGAGAGGGTGATCGTCTTCCCTTTTCCCGACAATTCCCACCAATCAAGAAAGCCGGCTATTCCGCCCGCTTCGTCTCTGCCATATTGAAGTACCAAATCGAGAAATGCTTCAAGGTAAACCAATTCCCCTTTGATTTTACTCAAACCAAAACTTTGCGCAATGCGGCTGGCCAGATCAAATAAAGGCAAACTGAGTAAAGTTGCATCAAACACATCATTTCCCTGGGTTCTGAACCACGACTTGAACAGATCAGGTACTGCTTGATTTACAGCAAACCAGAAATGATATTGATCCGAAGTATCCAATGTTGAATCTCCTTCGATGAGGGGAGATAAGTAATTATAATACCCGAAAATAAGGTCGGCCTTAATGATATCATTATCCGAGCCGGCAAAAAGTGCAAAGAAATTGAGGATAAACCGGACAACTGGTGATTGACCGATAATCAGCGAATCGTTTGAGATTACATCATAACAAAATTGGCTATCTGGAAATTCAATTTTCCGGTCAAGTAAGGCTTTGGCAATCATCGCCCCCTCGCTTTTACTCCGAACCAGGATGGCAATATCTCCCGGCCTGACACCATTTGACTGCACAGCTTCAATTTGAACAATCAGCTCTGCAATGGCGAGTTCCCTGAATTCTCCTTTGTTTTTAGTCTCTTCATTTTCGATAAACTGCAACCTGACATATCCTTCAGACAAACCTTTACCTGAATATTTCTGATAATGATCGCTATACGCTTTCTCAATAATCCCTTGCATTCCTGGTAATTCTTCAAAAGTATGACCGGAATCTGTTAGTGTGGCTTCAAAATCATTATTCAGCAGCCGCGCCGACTCCCTGAAAAGAATATTGTTGAAATCAATTACTTTTTTTGCACTACGCCAGTTCGTATCGAGTGAAACAACCGATGTGCCAAAATGGGATAGATCTTCCTCAACTTTTGTGGCCAATAGGTTCCAGTCGCCATTTCGCCAGCGGTAGATCGATTGTTTGACATCGCCAACAATAATATTGCGGTTACCCTCACCTAATGAATTCTCGATTAGCGGTTTGAAATTAAACCATTGCAGCCTCGATGTATCCTGAAACTCATCGAGCATGAAATTACGGTAAACCGATCCCATCTTTTCATAAACAAAAGGCGAATCGCTTCCGGCAATTACTTTTCGCAACAACTGGGTTGAATCGTTCAATAAAACAAGGTTTTTCTCTTTTGAAATCTCCTGAACTTTCAAAGCAATATCGGTGAGCAGACCGAAAGAAAAAAGATTTGCAAGGATTGCTTTAGCTGTATTGGCATCAACACCTTCGGTTTTCATAACCTCGATGGACTGCACGAGCAAACTGTTCAACCCGTGGTTATAAACGGCATCAATCCGACTTTTTAAATCTGGTTTATCTGTAGCTTTCGACCAGGCTTCGGGGTTATCACAGGCATCCAGCACACGCGAACCCGGGAGTTTAAAATCGCCAGCTGCCAGTTTATTGAAATGGTTGGCAAAAGACGATTTTCCATATTTAAAGTGTTCAACGGTTAATCCTTGTGCAGAGATCAGCACAAGTCCTTTTTTACCTATATCTTTTAATTTGTTTTCGTAATTGTCAAGCACCACCCTGAGTTGCTTATTGTAATTTGTCAGGTAGTTTTTGTCGGCCAGCTTTTGCAATAATGGTTCGCTGAATAACTTAAACTCTTCCTTAAAAAGTTCGGCACCCCTTCTGGTCAGATCTTCCCTGAAATTCCAGTTACGGCCTTCGCGGAGATTTTCTTCCGCATATTCGAGCATCCACTTTTTAAGGCCGGGATTATTATCAATCTCAAGAAAGAGCCTGTCGACAGCCTCTTCCAAAACCATTTGGGCATCAAGCTCTGTACGATATGAAGCATTGAGCCTCATCTCGCGTGAAAAAGCACGGATTACTCGCTGGAAAAAACTATCAATCGTACTGACTGAAAATCGGGAATAATCGTGAAGAATCAATTTCAATATGGTGGCCGCAATAGCGCGGATCTCCGCTTCATTTTTGTGGAACTCCACCTTAAGGTAATCAAGATGCGCCGAAGGTTTATCCGAAGAAAGCAACGAAAGATCTTTCAGAATACGGTCTTTCATCTCAGATGTGGCCTTGTTTGTAAAGGTAACAGCCAGAATATTTTTATAAGCCCAGGGGCGCTGGAAGACCATCCTGAGGTACTCGCGCACGATCCTGAAAGTTTTTCCCGAACCGGCCGAGGCTTTATAGATTTCGAGTGAAGACATTTATTGAATGAAAGAATTAAAAAATGAA
>JANYLE010000253.1 GCA_025363795.1 Mariniphaga sp.
GCCGGAAGATAACACCAAAGGAAAAACACGCGAAGAGGTTCAGCAATCGAATTTTAAAGGGAAATCGAATATCCACTATTATCTGGAGAACCGTTACCATTCAAGACTTCCGATTCCGATCTATCTGGCGGAAGGTGGCGGTGAAGTAGTCGTCGATATTGTTGTGGGACGCGACGGGCATGTGATCAGTGCCAATCCCCGGCCAAATCCAAAGATCTCCGATATGACAATTCTTGCCTATGCTCAACAGGCGGCAGAGAAAACTTGGTTCAACGAAGATCCCTCTGCGCCTGAAAAACAAAAAGGGATAATTACGTACAAGTTTGTGGCGCAATAAAATATAAAAAAAGATTAATCCAGGAATAGCTATTGGCAGCCAACAGCAAGTCGCCAGCTGCCAAAAGCTTCTTCACCAACTAAACAAAATTACGAAAGTGTTTCATGAACTGAACACGTTCCCAGGCTGCCGGATTACCGCTTTTAGCCTGGCTCAAACGTCCCCGGAACTCTCCGATTGATTCAAATTCATGTGCAATCATCCAATTCGAAAGCTCATCGGTCATTTTATGAATCTGAAACAAATCATTGATGTACAAGGTCGAAACAACCTGAACTACGTGTGCTCCGGCCAATAACTGTTTGATAAGTCCGGCGCCATCATGAATTCCGGTCGAAGCGGCAATATCACAATTTACACGTCCCGATACAATGGATACCCAACGAAGCGTGTTGCCCAAATCGGAGGGAGAGCTGAGGACAAAGCCCGATGAGACGATCATGTGGTTGATATCGATATCAGGCAGCCATGATCGGTTAAAAAGGACCATTCCTTCAACGCCAGCCTGATCAATGTGTTCGACAAGACGGATCAGGTTTGAATGGGAAGAACTTATTTTCAATGAAACAGGAATCCGGATATTCCCTTTCACCCGTGAAATGATTTCGAAGGCATTCTCCAATATTTCCTTTTCGCCGCGTTGGCTATCAGAACTGAGAAAGAAAAGGTTGAGTTCAAGTGCATCGGCTCCTGCTTTCTCGATTTCCTTCGCAAAATAGACCCATTTTTGCGAAGAGACGCAGTTGATGCTGGCAATGACAGGTATTGAAACAGCTTTTTTTGCATCGGATATCAATTCAAGATAATGCATCAGAATATCCTCTTTAGCAACTGTCTCCATATAATCCATCGTCTCAGGAAAAACAAAATGGCGGTTTGTCATGGAATAAATGGTTTCATCCATCTCCATTAAAATCTCCTCCTCGAAAAGAGATTTTAATACAACGGCCCCTGCTCCCATCTCTTCGAGATTTTTAATCTTTTCAACTGAATCGGTAAGTCCGCTGCTTCCGACTACGATTGGATTCTTAAGTTGAAGTCCTAAATAACTTGTTGATAAATCAGGCATTTGCTTTGAATTTATTTGTTTATAATTTCAGTATATCGTTTATCCCTGTATTGAGTTGACGAACTATTAACGCTGCTTTTTGGATTTTAGAAAGATCCCGCCTTTCTTAAATATCCAATTGAATTATAACGGGTTCTATCAAAATTTAACCGAGAGCCCAACTCCAAGAAACTGTTTGAGTTGAACTCTTGCTCCATGTTCAACGCCACTGCTATCCTTGTATTTGATGTCATCGTCGTACTTGAGCGCTGTCCCAAAATTGGCAGAGAGATACTCATTAATTTTCATGTCAAATTTCAAATCCCAGTTAATATCAATGTTTTGCGGATTCTTAATATAATTAGAGAAAAAATCGATTCTCGTCTGAAAATCAACATTTTTCACAATCGACTTCTTAACGTAACCGATTTTGATGTATCCCCCGAACTCAGAACGAACGCGACTCCCCGGATCAACACCGAACGCTCCGGCTGAAGAAAGCGAATCATCAAGTACGAAAGTAAGTTTCATACTCGCAGGCGAAAGCAATAATGAAAAATCACCATTGGGTTTGAAATCAAAACCGGGAGCAAAATTCATATAGGCTGGAGCAAAAAACCTGGAGATATAGCTTGTATTAGGATAATTATAACCCTTTGCCGATTGCGTCTTAAAATCAAAAAGAGCTGCAAGTGACCAGTATTTGCTTATTTCCCGGCCATACTTCGACGACAGGTATATCTGGTCAACACTTTTACGGAGTGTTTCGCTGTTGTTCTTGGTCATCCCGTATTCAAAGGTAAAGTTGTTATCCCATGTATGGTGATCTTTCTTATTATTGGCTGTAATACCAAATAAAAAGGCACCCGACACAGAGCCATCTCCACCTTCTGACCAGTTAGATAGCGAGACCTGGGAGAAGTTTAACGAAGTTTTGCCCTCCACCTTCCAGTACCTGGTAGTATCAGCGGGAATTTTGGTTTGCCCCCTCGATAAAAATGGAGCTATAAGAAATATAAATAAAACGATAACAAACTTTAATCTAAGAATTAACAAGTGGAAGGCAGTTAAATAAACAAATTGCTCATTAGCGTAACGATGAACTTTAGTTTTTAGGTATGATTTTTTCATAACAAGTTCTTTTTGGTTCATGGCTATATTAACATTTGTAAAACTAAAAATGTTTTTAAAACACTATTGCAATTTATCTTATCCTTCCAAACCCATCGACAAAGCTTTGCAGCAACCATTTCTTTAGTTATTTTTTGTGAAAAAATTAGTCCGGTTTGATAATAGCGCTATATTTGAATATTATTTAGAATTAATCCAAATGAGAAAAGCACTTATCTCTTGTTTGAAGGCATTTTAGTAGTTCTTTAATGAACCACAGAATAGTTTGCAGTACTCATCTATCACGCATAATTTTCTGACTGTGAATGGAATAACATGAAGCAGAATGAGTACCAAACTGAAAAAATTAATGAATTAATAAAAACGACATGACAATCAAGACATTTATAATAGAGGGGATGACTTGCAAAAACTGCATTGCCCACGTTGAAAGAGGTATTAAAGCGATTCCCGGAGTTGATGAAGTGATATCGGATCTGACCAATGGCCAGGTAAGAGTCTCCGGCAATGAAATTGACAATTTGAAAGTTAAACAATCAGTTGAAGAATCGGGATACATTTTCAAAGGGGAGATACTGAACATTGCCAGGGGTTCCGATATCTGGTTCAGTTAATATTAATTACAACTATGTCTCCTGATCCTAATCTATTACTACAGTTAATTCACACTCAAATGCCTTTCGGAAGGTATAAAGGGACGCTTTTGTGTAATCTCCCCGTTTCGTACCTTGAATGGTTCGAGCAGAAAGGCTTCCCGGAAGGTAAGCTGGGAATACAATTGCAAACTATTTATGAAATAAAGTTGAACGGACTCGAGTATTTGCTCGATCCACTCAAAAAAAGCCATTTTTACCGATGAGCACCGTTTCCCTAAGTGAATTAAGACGGGCGCTAAGAAATATCCCTTCAGACGATCTTCCTGATTTGTGCATCCGGCTGGCGAGGTATAAAAAAGAGAATAAAGAGTTGCTTTCCTACCTCCTGTTCGAGGCCGATGATGAACCTGAATATATCAGGAAGATAAAAATTGAGATCGACCAGCAATTTAAGGAATTGAACAGATCGTCGCCCTATCTTGCGAAAAAAAATATTCGTAAAATACTCAATTTCACCACTCAGCGGATTCGCTATTCGGGTCAGAAGCGAACTGAAGTAGAGCTGCTAATCTATTTTTGCAATAAATTCAGAAGGGAAGCGCCGTTCCGGAATAATCTTATTATTAAAAATCTTTACCTTCGACAGGTGCTTCGAATCAAAAAAACGATCCTAACCCTTCATGAAGATTTGCAGTTTGATTACGGCGAGGAAGTGAAGTTGTTGGAATAGAGATTTATGGTTTATGAATTTGAGCTATTAAAAGTAGAATATGCGAGCGTTTACTTTTCCTCAATTTCTCCTTTTCTCTCCCTCGTCCTCATCATTTCAAGATAAAGATTTTCAACTTTAGTCCGCGCCCATGGGGTTTTGCGCAAAAACGTGAGGCTAGATTTGGTGGTTGGATTACTGGTAAAACAATTAATCCGGATACGATAGCCCAACTCCTCCCAGCCATATTGATAGAGCAATTCCTTAAGAATCATCTCCAGGGTTATCCCATGTAACGGATTATTTTTCTGTTCCTGCATATTATATCAGACTTCTATAAATCAGTTTTATCTTTCTCATATTCTTATCAAAACCCATCCGGGGACGCTACTCCTGGCCTCAATTCTTACCCTCAAAACTTGAACTTCGGAGGCTTTATGATCGGTACCGGTTGTTTCTTCTGAACACCAAATTTTGGATTCCGGTGCCCAGGGCCACCCAAATTGATCTTTTTATTCTTCTCCTTCTTTTCGTGGTAGGCTCCCTGAGAAAACTTAATGCTGTTGGCATTAAAATAGTTTTTATCAAAAAGATTAGATGGATTTTCTTCTTCCGTAAATACATTTGAAATCACCAGATTTTCAGGTAATGGTTCAATCGGAATCTCCATATTCATAAAAACCTCGGCTTCGAGCTGTAGGGTTTTCTCTTTCTCATTGATGAAAGAGATTGCAACACCATCTTTATTCGCTCTTCCTGTACGTCCGTTACGGTTAATATAGTCGCCAGGAGTTTCTGCCATCTCAAAATTGATCACGTGTGAAACGTCACTGATATCAAGACCACGTGCAATTACATCGGTAGTAACCAATACCCGGGTGACCCCTTCCTCAAAATATTTTAAGGCGTTAATCCTGAAATTCTGTGATTTATTGGAATGGAGAATACCTACCTTCCCGGGAAATTTCGCTTCTATCCGCTCAAACAAACGGTCAGCTGTTTTTTTAGTATTTACGAAAATCAACACCCTGTTGTATTCCTTGTTTTCTGCAAGCAAAAGTTCCAGAAGGTTAACTTTAGTATTATAATTCGGAACATGATATCCAAACTGGATGATTTTTTTGATAGGGGTACCATGAGGTACCACCTCGATTTTAGTGGTATTCGAAAAGAAATCGGCAATCAGTTTCTCAACGTCTTCAGTAAGCGTTGCAGAAAACATGAGGTTCTGCCTTTTTACTGGGATAATTTCCATCAGGCTGATCAATTGTGCGCGAAAGCCAAGATTGAGCATCTCGTCCACCTCATCAATCACCAATTTCTGAATCGATTTTAACCTGAGAATTCCTGTCATCGAGAGATCGACAAGCCGTCCGGGAGTAGCAACCAGGATATCAAGTCCATCGTACAACTCCTGTTTCTGGTTGTTAATATTGGTTCCGCCGTAAACGCCAACTACACGAACTGTCATATAAGTGGTCAGTTTCCGGATCTCTTCCACAACCTGAATCACTAATTCACGTGTTGGGACAAGGATTAATATTCTGGGATCTTTCTGATTTGAAAAGGTAAATTTCCTTAATATAGGGAGTAGATAGGCCAATGTTTTACCTGTCCCGGTCTGTGCAATTCCAATTACATCCTTTCCTGACATCACAACGGGAAAGGCTTTCTCCTGTATCGGAGTCGGATTTACAAACTCCAGATCAGCCAACGCCTTTAGCAGCGAACTGCTTAAATTTAATTCTTCGAAAATCACCTGTGTATACTATTAATTTGCCGCAAAGGTACTACGTTTCCTCTAATGACAATCACTGCAGTTATTTTCGCTATAAAATGGGGAGAAAAAGAAAAGTGAAAAATCAAAGCTTCCGGTTACAACCTATCATTTCGTTTAACCGAAATGATCCAATCCCCATCAGCAATAACTCTTCACTATTCCCTTTTTTACGCTTCAATTTATTCAAGGTACGCTCAAAAACCTACCTTTTTGATTCACGCTTGGCTTTTTTCTCGGCCCTCTTTTCTTTGAGGTTCTTTTCAGGATCTTTTTTGTTTTTGTCCTTTGTAGGACTTTTCTCTTTAGTCATAGCATCAATTTTATTAATGATTAAATTTAAAAGAATCTGATTATTTACTTAAACGAAGAACGTTAACGGCAAAAATAATTTCATTTACCAAAATTAGGAAATATTGTTGAGAAAGTACATTTACGTCTGATAAAATCAGGTAATTTTGACCAAACCAAATCAATAGACATGAGTACAATATCGCGCAGACCGTCCGTAATATACCCGATTTTGCAATCAATGCAATTGATCACCAGATTCACATTGGCACTAATTATAGTATTGATGCTTCATAACGTGGGTGTTGGAAAAACAAAAGAGAAAACATTAATCGCCAAAGGGGCAAAACCCATGAAATTGGCTGACGGTTTTAGTTTTACTGAAGGGCCTGCATGCGATCCAGAAGGGAATATTTTCTTTACGGATCAGCCCAATAACAAGATTTTTAAATGGTCAACCGATAACAAATTGTCGCTTTTCGCTGAAAATTACGGCAGGGCCAACGGGATGTATTTCGACAAAAAAGGAAACCTGATCAGTTGTTCGGATGAGAAAGATGAATTGTGGTCGATTTCACCCGATAAAAAAATAACGGTACTGGTCAAAGACTTTGAAGGTAAAAAGTTGAACGGTCCAAACGATCTCTGGATAGCTCCCAATGGCGGCATTTACCTTACCGATCCGTTTTACAAACGCCCATGGTGGGATCACCAGTCGTCGGAACAGTCTGGTGAATATGTCTATTACCTTGCACCCGGAGCATCGAAGTTAATCAAAGTTATTACCGACTTTGAAAAACCTAATGGAATCATTGGAACGCCAGATGGAAAACTCCTATATGTTGCTGATATCAAAGGAAATAAAACCTGGCGTTATTCCATCAATGCAGATGGGACGCTCTCCGGGAAAAAGCTTTTTGCAGAATTGGGTTCTGATGGGATGACTATCGATAATAAAGGAAACATTTACCTGACTGGCAAAGGAGTAACGATATTCAGTCCCGATGGAACCAAGTTAACGAATATTCCAATTGACGAAGGCTGGACTGCAAATGTTTGTTTCGGGGGAAAAGACCGGCACCTTCTTTTTATCACCGCCTCAAAATCGGTTTATGGATTAAAAATGAAGGTAAAAGGGGTACAATAGGCTTGTGATTATTCTTTTATGAAAAATTCATGATCCTTCCAGTTCAAATCAAAAACAATAAAAGTAACTATCAACTGTCCTGTGCGCCCCAAAAAGTTCCTTATTATTCATAGTATTGTAAAAAATATTCAACCCAAATATTAAATAACATGAGTTTTAAATTTGCAGCTGCAGCGGGATTAGCAATCTTGTTGCTTACCGGTAATAGTTTTGCCCAGGACAAGGCGACTTTACCGTATCAGAATACCCAATTATCTGTCGATGATCGTGTTGAAGACCTGGTGTCGCGCATGACCATGAAAGAAAAAGTGACGCAACTCTTTAACCAGGCCGAACCGATTGAAAGACTTGGTGTTCCAGCTTACAACTGGTGGAATGAATGTCTTCACGGTGTTGCAAGAGCTGGAAGTGCAACGGTTTTTCCCCAGGCAATCGGCCTTTCAGCCACTTTTGACCAAGACCTGATGTTTCGGGTAGCAGATGTGATCAGCGACGAAGCGCGTGCCAAGCACAATTTCTTCGTCGCCAATAATGTCAGAAGCATCTATACAGGACTTACTTTCTGGACACCGAATATCAATATTTTCAGAGACCCTCGCTGGGGACGTGGCCAGGAAACATATGGCGAAGATCCCTACCTGACAGGTAGAATGGCGGTAAATTTCATCAAAGGTCTCCAGGGCAATGACCCAAAATACCTCAAAACGGTCGCAACTGCCAAACACTATGCTGTACACAGCGGTCCCGAATTCACGCGTCATTCCGACAATATCTTTGTGAGCGACCGCGATTTGTATGATACCTATCTACCTGCGTTTAAAGCAGTCATCAGGGATGCCAATGTGCAGTCGGTGATGTGTGCTTACAACCGCTTCCGCGACAAACCATGTTGTGGTAACGATATCTTACTCAGCAATATTCTGCGTAATCGCTTTGGATTCAACGGCTACGTTGTTTCGGACTGTGGTGCGATCTCCGATTTTTTTACTAAAATCGGTCATCATACGGTTCCTACCTCCACACAAGCCTGGGGCTGGTCATTGGCCACAGGAACCGATTTGAACTGCGAACAGAGCCGGAGTTTTCTGACGAATAACCTCGATTCGGCTATCAAAGTAGGAATGATCAGCGAAAGCGACATCAATACTTCCGTAAGAAGGTTATTCAGAGCACGTTTTATGCTTGGAATGTTCGATCCGGACGACCAGGTGGCCTATTCAAAAATCCCTTTCTCTGTAGTTGCATCCGAAAAGCACATTCAATTGTCGCTCGAAGCGGCACAAAAATCGCTCGTATTACTTAAGAACAAGGGGATTCTTCCACTTAAAAATGTAAAGAAAGTAGCCTTGATTGGCCCTAATGCCAATAACTTTGCCATCCTGATTGGAAATTACAACGGAAATCCAACTCATCCGACAACTCCGCTCAAAGCACTCCGTGAGAAATTGGGAGCATCAAATGTTTTGTATACGCCCGGTTGCCCGATTGTTCCCGGAGTTTATACCGACCTTGCCGTAGTCGGCACTGAGAATTTATTTCATAACGAAAGCGGAAGACTGAAGAAAGGATTAAAAGCGGAATATTTCACCAATACAAAATTCGAAGGAACACCCAAACTGGTACGGGTGGATCCCAAGATTGATTTTTACTGGATGAAGTCGCCGATCAACAATCTTGTTGAAGAGTCATTCTCGGTTCGTTGGAGCGGTGTTTTGGTCCCGCAGAAAACTGCGACCTATCAGTTTGGAGGAGACGTAAAGCTTAAAATCGACAACAAATTGGTTTCGGGTGCCGGAATAGCACTTGAAAAAGGAAAAAAGTATGAGCTGATTGCTGAACTTCAGGTCGGAACATCATCCTATGAAAACAGCATTGAACCATCTGCAACTTTATCCTGGACGGAAACAACACGCGACTACCGTAAAGAGGCGCTTGATGCAGCTGCCAAAGCAGATGTAGTGATCTTTTGCGGAGGGATTTCGGCCGAACTCGAAGGGGAAGAGATGCCTTTGGAAATTGACGGATTTATGCATGGTGACCGTACCCATATTAATCTCCCAAAAGTTCAGGAAGATTTACTGATGGAGCTTCATAAAACCGGCAAACCGGTTGTATTCGTGAACTTCAGCGGAAGTGCAATAGCGATGAACTGGGAAGACCAGAACCTACCTGCCATTGTTCAGGCTTTCTATCCGGGCGAAACCGCGGGTACTGCACTGACTAATTTATTATTCGGAACATTCAATCCTTCAGGCAGACTTCCTGTCACTTTTTACAAATCAGAAAAGGACATTCCCGATTTCTCGAATTACGATATGGAAGGGCGCACCTACCGATACTTTAAGGGAACTCCGCTCTATCCATTTGGCTATGGGTTAAGCTATACAACATATGCCTACAGCAATTTGAAAACTGTTGAAACATCCGATACTAAAGCTTCAGTAAAGGTAACCGTCGACGTGAAGAACACCGGACAGGTTGACGGCGAAGAGGTTGTTCAGCTATATGTTTCGAATAAAACAGCTACCACCATCGTACCGATCACAGCCTTAAAAGGATTTCAACGGGTCATTCTGAAAAAAGGAGAGCAAAAATCAGTGGTATTTACCTTAACTCCCGAAGATTTCTCGGTTACCAACGCTGATGCGCGCCAGGTTGTCGAACCCGGCACCTTCGAAATCGCAGTTGGCGGTGCGGTACCAGGTAAGAATACAATGGTTAAAACAATTAAGATTGAAGGGAATACGACAGAAATAAAATAGGAATACGATTAAACTAAATTTGTGAAATCAAATTTAGAGGCCATCCTGATTAAATGAGTTCCGTTGGATCGGAACTCATTTAATTTTTGCAATCAAAACGAACTAACTTTCTACTGATGAAAAAATTCACATACATTATTTTTCTCCTGATTTTATCGACATTTTCGGGTTCAGTGATCAGCACTGCACAAAATGCGGTTAAAGCGACCTCAGAGAAATCATCCGATTTACAAGCGACACTTCAACTTCCTTTTATTGGTGCACAGGTGTTTATTGAACCGGGGCAGACGCCCGAAGAAATTGATACATGGTTTCGGGTTTTAAAGGAGAATCATTTTACGGTTTGCCGGATCAGGATGTTCGAATCGTATATGAAAAAGCAGGATGGAACCTGGGATTTTAGCCTGTTTGACAATGCCTTCCGGTCAGCAGAAAAACATGGAATCAAAGTTTTTGGTACCATCTTTCCTTATACAGAGAAAACAGATATCGGCGGTTTCAAATTTCCTCGCGACGAAGCTCATCTTCAGTCCATCGCCGAATTTATCAAACAATTAACCACTCATTTTAGTCAGTTTAAGAGTTTGTATGGCTGGGTTTTGATTAATGAGCCCGGTGTCGGGGGAAAAATCCCCATGACTGAATTCACGAAGAATAAGCTCAGTGAATGGAAGTTAAGCCATCCTCAAAAGGAGTTCACGGATAAAGGCTTTCCAATTCTTGTTGAATTGACTGATCAGGCCTTTTTGCTCGATTATAACACATGGTATTTGAACTGGATTGCAACTGAAGTAAAGAAATACGATCCCAATCATGAACTTCATGTCAATAACCACCAGATGTTTCAGAACTGTGCGGAGTATAACTTCCCCGAATGGCGCAAATTTCTGACCAGCCTGGGTGGATCAGCTCATGCATCATGGCATTTTGGTTACTTCGATCGGAAACTATATGCCGTCGCGATGTCGGCCAACAGCGAGATTGTCCGATCCGGAGCAGGAAACCTCCCGTGGTTAATGACGGAATTACAAGGTGGCAATAACACTTACAGCGGTGGCACCCCGATTTGTCCAACCAAAGAAGAGATTGCGCAATGGTTGTGGATCATTACAGCAACGGAAGGGAAAGGAAGTATATTCTGGTCGTTGAATCCCCGAAGTTCAGGGATTGAAGCCGGAGAATGGGCGCTGCTCGATTTTCAGAATAACCCATCCGACCGGATGAAAGCAGCTGGTCAGATTGCGGAAACGATTAATAAGAACAGTTCACTTTTCGGAAATTCAAAGGAGGTTGAATCGGGGATTAATATCCTCTACATCCGGCAATCGTTGTGGGCAGAAAGTAAAATGGCCGAAGGATCGACGCAAAATTACGAAGCACGGAAAGTTGGAGGAGTGATGAAATCGGCACTTGGTTATTTCGAAGCATTCAGCCAAATGGGGGTTAATACCAACTTTAAAGCATTCGAAGAGTTCGATTTTGGGAAGCCCGATTATAAAGGCGTGACGATCATCCTGGCACATCAGATTTCATTACCTGATAGTTACGCAGCTAAGCTCGAAAATTTCGTAAGCAAAGGGGGAAAGCTGATCGTTGATGGACTTACGGGATTCTTTGACGAGAACCTTCACAACACCCTGATAACCGGATTCCCGTTTGAAAAACTTTTTGGAGGGACTATTAAAGAGTATAAACTGGTTGAAAATCTGTTTAAAGTGCATTGGAACGATTATGCAATCCCTGCCCATTTATGGCGCGGAACCATTGCCGTAAAATCAGGTGTGGCAGTTGCAACCTGCGAAGGTGAAACAACAGCACTCCGGAATAAGGTTGGGAATGGCGAAGTGATCTGGATTCCTTCCCTGATTGGTCTTGGCAGTCGGATTACAGGCGACTATACTTCACTGATCAGGTTTTTAAATAAGGAGGCCAGCCAAAGTCTGGATAGTGTGCCTGTCAGGTTTAAAACAGCTCAAAAGGATATGCTCATGAAAACGATCCGATCCAATTCCTCGCTCATTACTGTGGTCATCAACAAAAGCAATAAACAGGGTCAGGTCATGCTTGATTTCGGCACGAAAAAACAAAACGGCAATTTGATTTATGCCAACAAACAGGGAAAAGTCATTGGTAATATCCTCCGGATAGCTCCCGAAGAGACAATGGTGATTGAATGGAAATAAATATTGATAATAGCAACTGAGAACCTGGAACCGGCTAACTGGATCAGGTGAAAAACACCCCTAAAATACTGGTTCAGCGTTTCAAGACGTTGAACTTGCAATATTGCCGGCTCATTCTCCTATGACTGAAGAAACTTCCTGATATCGCGTATCTCGCCAATAAGAACTATCACATCTTCCTGCTTGAATTCAAGCTCAGCAATATCAAGATCTTCCTTTAATTGAGAAGATGAATAAATGATTTCCTGATTCCGTTTCAAGGCTACGATTTTGAGATGGGTTTCCAGTTTGAAATTTGCCACAGAGAATTTCTGATTGACTAAAGATTTAGGAACCGGCATGTCAACTATTTTCAAGGTATCGGAGATACTGAAGAGATTTAATATCCCATTGAGGACCAGTTTTTGAGCAAGGATGCGTGCCGACTCATATTCGGGATTTATCGTGTATTCTATTCCAATCGAATGGAGTACAGTGAGATGAATTGAAGAGCTTTCGCGGCTGATCACTTTTTTAACGCCAAATTTCTTAAGTAAGGCAGCGATCATGATCGAAACGCCGAAATCATCACCTATGCAAACGACAAAAGCGTCAGCTTCTTTAATCGGCAAAAGCCGTAAAGCATGTGGATCACTTGCATCAAGACAGATGGTATTCGCAATAGTATCTTTAAAAAACTCCACCTTCTCCATGTTCTTATCCACACCAAGTACATCGTGTCCCATAGCAGTAAGAATCTTAGCAAGCGATGCACCGAAATTTCCTAATCCGATTGCGACTATGTTCATATTCGTTGTTTAGTTTATGTAATAATTAGATTCTCTTTAGGATACCGGTATAATGATTGGTTGGCCGATGTCTTTGAAAGGGATAATAATAACGTGATGGTACCCATTCTTCCCATGTACATTAATGTAATTAGGATAATCTTCGATCCGTCAGAAAGCAGTGGAGTAAGATTCATCGAGAGTCCCACTGTACCAAAGGCAGAAAAACATTCGAAAACAACCCGTAACATCCCGTACTGACCATCAATCAGAAAAATTCCAAAGGAACCAACAGATATAATAATGAGTGAAAGTGCGATAATTGCAAATGCCTTATTTACTGAATATTCATGAATCTCGTAATGATGAATCTCGATGTGATTCTTTCCCCGGATTATCCGGATCATATTAAGCATGGCTATGGCAAAAGTACTCGTTTTGATCCCACCTCCGGTTGAGACCGGAGAAGCTCCAACCCACATTAAGAAAATCATAATGACAATTGAAGGCTTTGCCAGCGCATCCATACTGAAAGTATTAAATCCGGCTGTCCGGGGCGTAACACTCTGGAAATACGACAAGGCAAGTTTCCCGTCAAAATTCATTCCCTTCTGGGTAAAGGAGGATTCGAGCAAATAAAACGATAGTGTACCGAATACAAGCAGTATGAAAGTAGAACCCAGCACAATCTTCGAATTAAAGGTGATCATTCCGACCCGATGGACATAAGGTTTGCGGTATTTAATGTACTCCGAAAGCCATATCGTCTGGGCTTTCATGTAATTATAGATATTCAACAAGACCGGAAATCCAAGACCACCCAAAACAATCAGATTGGCAACTGAATAATGGACACTGTAATTAGTACGGATCCGCACATCGTAAAGGTTATCCGACAAATTGGAGAACCCGGCATTGCAAAAAGCCGAAACAGATTGAAAAACAGCAAATTTTGCATTTGCAGCTGAAGAACCCAATCCCTGGGAATGCATTGAGAAATAGATGAAGATCGCGCCTGCAATCTCGATAACAACTGTGATCAGCACAACTTTCATCAATGTCTTAAGAATCCCGTTAATGCTTTCTTCGCTCAGGTAATCGCGAATCAGAATCTGTTCGCGAAAAGAGGAAGTCTCCTTAAAGAATATCCCGAAAAAACTGGTGATCGTCATCACGCCAATACCTCCAATCTGTATCAACGAAAGAACAATTAGTTTACCCAAGAAAGTGTACCTGGTGGCTGTATCAACAACAGTCAACCCTGTCACACAAACGGCGCTTGTGGACGTGAAAAAAGCATCTACAAAAGAGATCGGAGAAGTTGTCGAAAGCGGCATCATTAAAAGTAATGCCCCGAAAAGGATGATCAGGGCAAAACTGATCATAAATACCTGTGCCGGATTAAGAAGCCTCGCAACCAGATCAAGCTTTAAGCGTGATATTTCAAGGAAAAACAAAATAAATGCCAATAGCTGAAATCCTGAAAATTCATTGAAAAATCGATCGGTGATCCAGTCAAAACTAAGCAGTATCCGAAAGAAGAAGGTAACAATCAATAAAATACCCAATAGAAAGTTGGTGTAAAAGACTTTCCGGTTGATCAGATGATTCGTAAAGAAGATGGAACGGGCAATGTATAGAATACCGGTTATCAGGAATAAAATGCGACTGTAAGGCTTATTTAATTGCGCATCAGCAACCTGGTTCATTAAAAAACCGATATCCTGAATTGCAAGGAAGAAAAGTATCACCGTAATAATAAACAATAAACTATTAACAAAGCGGCTCAGATGACCGTACTTTGTCCCAAGATTGAAATATTCAATTTTTAAACCTGATAAATTCATAGTTATATTAAAGCAACGCAAATGTAGCTGAGAAATAGGAATTACAGGGTATTAAACCTTTAATTTATTG
>JANYLE010000297.1 GCA_025363795.1 Mariniphaga sp.
GGAACTCTCCTGTCAATTAAAATTTTTTCCATAAATTTGATCGATTTTATTAATAATTAATTTTTGTTCGCCTGTATTTCACAGGCATTCTGAAAATTCGAACAGGGGAGTGCTTCCAACACTTTCCTGTTTTTTGTTTCGCTCATAAAGGTTTATTCCATAGGCATTCCGATTTTTGTGTTTATGATTTTTATTTCGATTTAAGAATGATTTTTCGTTTTGAATAAGAGTTGTCATCTGATTTTTTAGCTGCAGTGACGGTATAACTCATTTGAGAAGTAAGATTCAAAATGTTTAGAACCTGCTCCAATGGTTCATCGATGAAAGTTCCGGTGAAACGATATCGCTCCAATCTTTTATCGGCCAGTTTAATATCAACATTATACCAGTTTGCCAATTTGTGAATGACCGTATTCACCGGATCATTGGAAAAAATTATTTTTCCATCGGTCCATGAGACATATTTACTTAAATCAGATTCGGTTTTCCAGATTAATCTGTTGGTTGATTGTTGGTAAGTGGCAACCTGATTGGGTTTCATGTCCATCAGGTCAACAATACCATCATCAGTTTTTTGTTGAATAGTTATTTTCCCTTCTACCAAGGCAATTGTAACATTGGAATCGTCAATGTAGGCATCTATGTCGAAGGTTGTTCCAAGTACCTTGATCTGAATTTTATTGACATCTACTACAAATGGCTGGATGCTGTCCTTTGTGACAATGAAATGACCTTCTCCTGTTAGTTTTACATTCCTGAATTTTTGGTTCACAAAAGAAGTTGGAAATCTTAAAGTACTTCCTGAATTAAGCGTGACAATTGTTCCATCTGGTAGTTCCACTTTTGATTGGGTCCCATAAGTAGCCTTTACTTCCTGATATACGATCGGTCCATTGTTAAATGAAGCCTTTGGTTTATAAAGATTGTAAAGTCCCGAAAATATAACTGCCAACGTGAGGACTGCCGCAGCCTGTAGATACGGAATCAGTTTTAATTTTCTTCTGGAGATACCTGCTTTCTTACGTGTGGTATGAAGGGATCCTGAAAGATCGATGAGTGCCGGAAGGATTAGTTGGTCTGAATGTTCCCAGATTGCTTTAAAATCTTTGTATTCCAATTGATTGGCTCTCGATTCTGATTTCCAGCAATCGAGTTCAAAGACCTCCTGTTCTGTTAACTTATCAGTAAACGATTTAGCAATCAGGTCGTATATATTGTCGTAATTGATGTTCATTTGGTTTTTTAGTTTCATTGATTAGACAAATAAGGGTGGGGTAAACCCTACATTGAAAGACGAAAAAATGTGAAAATAGGTTAAAATAATTTTTCAACGCATTGTGGAGGTCGCAAAAGGGGGTAGTGAGAAACTGGGGAAGGGCGAAATTGAAATGATTTGATCTGGCGAAAATGTGAAGTGGAGGTGGCTGAAATATGAAATGCTCAGTCGCAAGTTTAAGTTCTTACATCGAAAGACAGGTTCATACCCTATCTCCCTGTATTCTTGCTCTCTTTCGGCTTTAATATCTTGCTGAACAGCCTAAACAGGATGATATCAGGGAGTTTGGCACATTTAGATGAAGGTAAATACTCGACCAATGAAATGCGCAATGATTTTAATGCCCGTCCGATCAACGCTTCAACACCTTTGGTCGTGATCTCCATCTTTTGGGCGATCTCGTTATTGGTCAGATTTTCGAAACGGCTGTATTCGAACGCCATTTTACATCTTTCTGGCAATGCGGTGAGCGCAACAATCAGCTTCTCTTCCAATTCATTTAGATCGAGTTGATTCTCAGTAGTGTTTGCGGTCTGTGCTTCAGCTGGGAAATCCGGTACAATCGTGTTTCGCTTCTCCCGGTTGATGAAATTAATGCAATGATTCCTGACCATGCTGGTCAGATAGGGGAATAACTGGTCAATATGATTCAGCGCAGCGTGGTTTTCCCATAATTTGACAAAGACATTTTGAACCAGACTTTGTGCAGTATCCAGATCATGAACAATGGAGTTGGCAAAACGACAAAGATTCTGATAATGATCATTAAAGATCTTATCAAAAGCATGAGTATTTCCGGCTTTTAATTCTCCGAAAAGAAAACTGTCAATATGTTCTCTCTCCTTCATTTCTGTTTAGATCGTTTGGATTAAGGGACAAATATAGTTAATAGATTGTTATTGCGACAAAGATAATATTAGGTCCTTTTACGATAAAATGAATCTGTCAGATATTAAGGATTTTATGAACAAATAAAAAGTGTATAGGTTTAAATGAATTTAAAGTAGCTACCTTTCTAAAATCCCTTGCTATACTTCTAATGTTATCCGGTTTGCCGTTTTACTGCAGATGATTGCGTCCTTTTCGTTGCCCTATTTTGTTAAGTTTTCCAATCGATCATTTCCAACTTTGCCATTAGAAAATCAACCTCTGCTATGGCATTGATCGCTGAGGCTTTAGGTTGAGCAGCGGCAATGGACAGAGCATAGAGTTGCTCAGGCTCCCTGACAACATTGGCGACTTTTTGCCAGTTCAATGTGCTTTGTGCTTCAGTTGTACCAGCCAATCCGATGAAATAAATAGTGACCACGATGCTAATTAACGTCTTTATCTTTTCCGCAATTAATTCTTCTGAGAGACATTCACTGCCCATTTCTTATTTGGATGATTGCTCATCTCGAAGATCAGTTCTCCGCCATTGGCAATATCGCTATGCGTAAAGAAACTCTCGTTTAATGGTTTCCCGTTAAGGGTTACCGAATGGATATAAATATTCTTTTCGGACAAATTGTTGGCTTTTATGATCAGGCTTTTGCCCGCAGAAAGTTGTATTTTACCCTCTTTTACCGATGGTGAACCAATGGCATATTCGCCCGAGCCGGGACAAACAGGGTAGAATCCCATCGAAGAAAAGACATACCATGCCGACATCTGGCCACAATCGTCGTTGCCACACAGGCCATCAGGTTTGTTGAGATACATGGTATTGACAATCTGGTGAATTCGTTCCTGGGTTTTCCATGGCTGACCGGCCCAGTTATACATATAGGCCACATGATGGCTTGGTTCGTTCCCGTGTACATAACAGCCGACCAACCCTTCACGTGTGATATCTTCGGTTTCGGCAAAGTATTTATCTGGCATATACATGGTGAATAAAGAGTCGAGATGTGAGACAAAACGTTTATTGCCCCCCATTTTTTTAATTAATCCGGTAATGTCCTGTGGAACGTAAAGCGAATAATTCCATGCATTTCCTTCGATAAAACCTTCATTGGCCGTGTGCATCGGGTCGAACGGTGTTTTCCAGTTTCCTTTGCTGTCTTTTGCCCTGACGAACCCCGACTTTTCATCAAACAGGATTTTCCAGTTTGTGGCGCGCTTCTCAAATTTGGCGGCAATATCGTTTTCGCCCAATGATCTGGCCAACCGGGCAATCGTCCAGTCGTCGTAAGCATATTCAAGGGTCATGGACGATCCAACGCCATCAACATCATAGGGAACATACCCTAAATCCATATAGGCACCAAGATTCCCATAACTTCTGTGTGTGGCTGACGCAATACACGCTTCGAGTGCCCGATGACCATCGAATCCGCGAATCCCGTTGATCCAGGCATCGGCAATAACAGGCACCGCATGATAGCCAATCATACACCAGTTCTCGTTTCCGAAATGACTCCATACGGGTAGCAATTTATGGACACTCTGGTCATAATGTGCCAGCATTGAATTGATCATATCCGATGCTCTTTCGGGCTGAATCAGGGTAAACAACGGGTGAAGTGCACGGTAAGTATCCCAAAGCGAGAATACGGAATAGTTTACAAAACCTTCTGCCTGGTGAATATTGTGATCGAGTCCCCTGTATTTCCCGTCCACATCCATGTATTGAATGGGATTGATGAAAGTGTGATAGAGCGATGTATAGAAGGTGGTTTTTTTGCCGTCGGAAGCATTGATCACAATTTTACCCAATTCGTTTTGCCATTTGCTTTTTGTTTCGGCTCTTACTTTTTCGAAATCGAAATGAGGGACTTCGGCTTGCAGGTTCTTTAGTGCCCCTTCCGTACTAACGGCCGAAAGTGCAAACTTGATCTTGATCTTTTCGCCATCCTTTGTTTTGAAATCGAAATGAGCTTTTAAATTCTTACCGGCCATCTCGGGAAAGTTGTTCTCCTGATCGAACTTGCGCCAGAATCCTTTGTAGACCAGGTTCTCCTCATCTTTCCCTCCGTAGTTTTTAATTGGCTTTGAAAAGACCATCGCAAAATAGAGGTAGTTTGTCCGTGCCCAACCACTCGTAATCCGGTATCCGGTAACCAATGTATCATTCTCCACCCTGATATAGGACCATAAAACTTTCCCGTCGTAATTATAGATACCATGGTTAAGATCCAGGATGATATGTGCATCGTCACTTTCGGGAAAGGTATATTGATGAACCCCGACATGGGTCGTCGTTGTCAACTCGGCTTTAATCTTATAATCCTCCAACATTACGCTGTAATAGCCCGGTTCTGTCTTTTCAGACTTGTGCGTGAAGCGGGAACGATAGCCGCTTTCGGGATTGGCCGCCGTTCCGGGGTTCAGATGAACCTTTCCAACTGTTGGCATAACCAGGAAATCAGCCAGGTCGGAATGTCCGGTTCCGCTTAAATGGGTATGGCTGAACCCGACTATTGTTGAATCGCTGTACTGGTAGCCGGCACAATAACGATATACTTTGCCATTGTATTTGCCATTCACGGCATAGGGTATGGTGTCGGTATCGGGACTTAACTGTACCATTCCGAACGGAGAACAGGCCCCCGGGAATACATGTCCCATCTCTTTTGTCCCGATCATTGCATCCACATATCGGGTCAGGTCTTCAACGGGTTGCTGGGCAGTCAATGATAAAGCTATAAACGATGAACTGATCAGAAACCCAAGCTTTTTTAAATCGAAATATCTCATAATCTGGTTTTATCTTAATATTTTAATTATTAGCAACCGATGGCCCTGTTGTTTCAAATCTTTTTATCCGATCGGGGCATTGTCCGGAAATGAAATGCGTTGATTTCACTATTCAGCAGGAATTCACCCGGGGTGCATTTCCCTCCGAATGATCCGGAATGTTTTTCCGTCGGACAAAAATTTGAATTTTGGCTGTGTGAATGAATCATCTTAATTCCGGGACGAAAGGTTAATGTTCAGTATTCCAATCCGGAACAGGCTGATGATCATTTTTTCACATTTAAATTTGCTCCAGGCAGATTAATTGTCAAAATTAGAATCTTTATGGTAAAGATTGGGAATGGCAAGCGCAATTTTAATAAGAAAATGTAATTTACGCATCAACTACCAACCGGTCAGGGTTTCCTGAAATGTAGATCCATATAGCTAACTTATTTTCCTCCTGGTTACAATGCGCTGGTCAACAGGAATATTTCCTTTTTAGGTGTAATTGGAACGATATTGGGGAACAATTGAACGATTGACAGGAACA
>JANYLE010000327.1 GCA_025363795.1 Mariniphaga sp.
ATCCAACACATTTCAGTTTATTCCTGAAACCCAGCTGACAAGATTTGGCACGTTGACCAATCCTTACCAGTTTTTGGTTTATTTCGAAGGACGGGAGCGTGATAAATTCGAAAATTATTTAGGGGCAATGGCGGCTGATTACCATCCGAATGCCCGACTATCACTGAAATTTCAGGCCAGTTCTTTTTATTCGCTTGAAAAGGAGTCATATGATATTTTGGGTCAGTATTATTTGAGCGATATTAATCAATCATCCGCATCTCAGTCTCCTGCCGATAGTTCGATGGTGATTGGTGTGGGTTCGTATCTCGATCATGCCCGTAATTCATTGGAGGCAAGGGTTTCGGGGCTTGAGCATAGGGGAGCCTATTCTGCAGGTGGTCATCTGTTGCAATGGGGATTTAAATATCAGCATGAGAAAATCTTAGATCACGTGAATGAGTGGGAGATGCGCGATTCTGCCGGTTACTCAATCCCATATCACGATGATGGAATCGCGTTATATCGTTCTGCATCAGGTAATCATAGCCTTTCTTCAAATCGTTTTTCCGGGTTTGCTCAGGATAACTGGTCTGCGGATTTAGGTGCAGGAGAACTTACTGTAACCGGAGGCGTAAGATTTCAATATTGGGATTTTAACAAACAAACGATAGTTAGCCCCAGAATTTCAGGAAGTTGGAAAACAGGTGCTGAACGGAATCGGATTTTCAGAGTTGCATGGGGCGTTTATCAGCAAATGCCGTTCTTCAAAGAATTAAAGAACCGCGATGCTCAGCTATTTCAGGGAGTAAAGGCTCAGAAATCGATCAATTACCAGGTCGGCTACGACCAGATCTTCACTTCGTTTGACCGTCCTTTCCGGTTTACAGCCGAACTTTGGTATAAAAAGCTTAAAAACCTGATCCCATACCAGGTTGATAATTTGAATATTAGTTACATTCCGAATCAACAGGCTATTGGTTATGCCGCAGGCATTGATTTCAAGATCAATGGCGAATTTGTACCGGGGGCTCAATCGTGGGCAAGTCTTTCGCTAATGAAAACTGAAGAGGATATTATTGGTGATTTCTATTTAAAAAAGAGTGCAAATTCAGGTACCTTAACGGTTTATCCCGGTTATATTCCCCGGCCAACTGACCAGCGCGTGAATTTCAGTTTGTTTTTCCAGGATTATTTTCCCGGTTATCCTTCCGTGAAGATGAGTATGACCTTGTTTTATGGCAGCCGACTACCATTTGGACCACCGCAGGGCGAGCGTTATATGGACACTTTCAGGATGCCACCCTACCGAAGAGTGGATGTTGGATTTTCCAAGGATTTGATTGATAAGAACAAAAAGGCAGCTCAAACCGAGAAGAAGTATGGCGTCAAAGATGCCTGGATCGGCCTTGAATTTTTCAATCTTTTTGACATCAATAATACGATTTCCTATTATTGGATCACGGATATTAAAAATCAGATGTATGCTGTACCGAATTACCTGACCGGACGAAGAATCAATCTTAAATTTGGGATACGATTTTAGGCGATTTACAAAGTGACATGCGCTGCAGCGCGTTGGCAGAAAAAAGATAATCTTACAACCGGTGGCCTAATCCGGAATTCAATGGAGTAATCCGTATTTGCCTCAAATAAAATGCGTTATCTGGCATCTGAAGCAATAATTTCAGCTTAAATCAGGAATTATAAACGGCATCAAATATCATTGCTTGTTTGACTAAATTAATATAGTTTGGTGCAATAAATGGAAAGAACTATTAACCAATTAAAATACTGAAGTTATGGAGACAAAAGATTATATCGAACGTGAAAACCGTTACGGTGCGCACAATTATCATCCGCTTCCTGTCGTTCTTGAACGAGGTGAAGGGATTTTCGTCTGGGATGTTGAAGGTAAGCGTTATTTTGATTTTCTTGCCGCTTATTCAGCTGTTAACCAAGGTCATTGCCATCCGAAGATTGTCAAAGCGCTTATTGATCAGGCCGGCAAACTGGCGCTCACCTCGCGGGCTTTCTATAACGATGTTTTAGGCGAATGGGAAGAATTAATGACAAAGCAATTTGGTTACGACAAGGTTTTGCCTATGAATTCAGGTGCCGAGGCTGACGAAACGGCTCTTAAATTAATCCGGAAATGGGGTTATAAGGTAAAGAAAGTTGCTCAGAATGAGGCGCGTATTGTAGTGTGTGACGGGAATTTCCATGGCAGGACCATCACCATTGTCTCAATGTCTTCTGACCCGGACTCTTATGGTGATTATGGTCCGTTCACACCGGGTTTTGTCAATATTCCATATAATGATATTGAAGCGTTGGAACGTGAATTGAAACATCCCAATACTGCCGGTTTTCTGGTTGAGCCTATTCAGGCTGAGGCCGGCGTTTATGTTCCGGGCGATGGTTATCTGAAAAACGCAGCAGAGCTCTGCAAAAAATACAATGTTCTTTTTGTGGCAGACGAGGTACAAACTGGTCTTTGTCGTACGGGTAAAATGCTGGCTTGCGATCATGAAGATGTTCGTCCTGATATTCTTGTACTTGGTAAGGCTATTTCGGGCGGAATGCTTCCCGTGTCGTGTGTCCTGGCAGATGATGAAATTATGCTCACCATAAAACCCGGAGAACATGGCTCAACTTACGGAGGTAACCCGATTGCCGCGAAAGTTTCAATTGCCGCGGTAAAGGTGCTGCTTGATGAAAAGTTGGCTGAAAATGCAACACGGATAGGGAAGATATTCAGAGACGAAATGAAAGCATTTAAATCTCCCCTAATCGAAGAGGTTCGTGGAAAAGGTCTGTTAAATGCGATCCAGATCAAGACTATGGATGGTAAAAAAGCATGGGATTTGTGTTTGGTCATGAAAGAGAACGGCATTTTGGCCAAACCGACTCATGAACACACCATCCGTTTCACTCCGCCGCTGATTATTACTGAAGCCCAAATGCGCGAAGCAATTGGGTTAATCCAAAAGTCGATGACGGAATTTATTTAGATTTCCGGTATAAATATTCACAAAAAGCGGAGGGTAACTTCCGCTTTTTTATTCTTATTTTTATGGAGGTGTTTCTGAAGCTTTTAATAAATGAGATGAACGAAACCGGAATATATATTCATAAACCTTTCGGATTTTAAAAATAGGTTCTATCTTTATTCGTAAATTTGCGCCACTTGTAAAATTCATTCTTCGGAGTGAATCATAATTGTTTCAAATAACGTGGATGAGAAAATGCCTGATCAGTTGGTTGCATATTCCGGCAAAAAACGACTGATTTTGATAGCCTTAATCTATAATAATATATAATTCCTATGTTTGATGCATCTACCTTGTTTTGGTTACAGCATTGTATTGTAATATTTTTCATGACCTTTCTTCATGAGGATGCTGCAATATTAGCTGCAGCCTTTTCTCGTGTTGAGCATGGTATGCCATTGGTATATGCATATTCAAGTGTCTATTTAGGTATTGTTACGGGCGATATACTCATTTATGGTCTTGGTCATTTAGCTCAAAAAAACAAATGGTTGAGGGCCAAAATTATTGGGCCAAAAATAGAAAAAACCAGGTTATGGCTGGAGAATCATCTTATTCGGGTTTTGATTCTTTGCCGGATTACACCAGGGTTGTTGTTCCCAACCTTTGTCGCTTGTGGCTGGTTTAAAATACCGTTTGGTCGTTTCGCTTTGGTTTCGATTCTTTCCGGAGCCATTTATTCTTCTGTTGTATTGACCGTTATCATACTTTTCGGAGACCTCGTTCTTAAGCATTTCGATTATTGGGCATGGATTCTGTTGCTGGCAATCATAGTCGCTTTGGCAATCTGGAATACGTTTAAATCCAGGAAGGAAGCACCGGCTGAACAGTCAACTGGCGATGCTCCTCCATCATTTATTAAGATTTTAAAAAGTTATATGCCCGCGCGTAAGAACAAGCATATTGGGATGCCTTCACTTGATGGTGTTAAACGGATGGTTTCTTTTGCCGAACGTTTACCTAACGGGCTGTTTTATATTCCCGTTGGACTGCGATGGCTGTTATTGGCGATTCGTTACCGAAGCCTGACCCTGCCAACGGTATCTAATCCAAATATTGAAACAGGCGGATTCTGGGGCGAATCAAAAAGCGATATTATGATGCAGGTTGGTGATGAACAACAACCCTGGATCGCAGAATTTGTGACACTCCACCGTAATGGAATGGGTGCTCAATCTGACCTTGGGACAGCTCTTTCCCTGATGGAAGACAAAGGATTGAGTTTTCCGATTGTTGTCAAACCCGATATTGGCTGGCAAGGATATGGCGTCAGACTTGTCGAAGATAGTTCGAATTTGCATCAATATATCTCGGCATATCCATTAGGGGAGAAAATGGTGCTTCAGCGTCCAATACCCCATGACGGTGAAGCCGGAATTTTCTATGTCAGATTACCCGGAGAAAAACAAGGGCGCATTTTATCTGTCACTTTGCGCTATTTTCCTTATGTGTATGGCGATGGCGTGTCAACTTTGCGTGATCTGATTAAAAATAGCCCGCGAACTAAAATGAGGGCTGATTATTTCCTTGGTGAAAAATCTGAACATACTGGTTTCGAAAAACATTATCTTGATATTATCCCGGCCGAAGGTGAATTGATTCGATTGTCATTTATTGGAAGCATCAGGGTAGGAGGGCTTTATCGCGATGCGAGCCATTTGATTACTCCGGAATTGACAAAGAGGTTTAACGATATTGCCCTTAGTATGCCTGAGTTTTATTTTGGCAGGTTTGATATACGTTTCGAATCGACCGAATTACTCAAAGCGGGAACCGGTTTCTCAATCATAGAAATTAATGGAGCGGGATCGGAAGCAATCAGTGCCTGGGATCCTGAGGTATCTATTTTTAAGCTCTACAGGGAGCTGTTCGAGGCACAAAGTTTATTGTTCAAGGTTTCTGCACTGAACCGGTCGCGAGGATATAAACCAATGGGATTGTGGGCGTTTCTTAAAGCAGCTAAGCGTCAGAATAAATTGATTGAGAGTTATCCACCAGCCGGTTAGTTTTATCTGAACTGAATCTGCCACCGATTTTGTGAATAGTTTTAACAGAAAGCGAATCCTGTTCTATAATCCATTCTTCCCGTTTCCATCACCATTATCCGAAAGAATTGCTCCACGGATTTTTCCGATTGATCTCACTTCAAAGCTGTCGGTATATTCGATAATGTGAAGTGTTTGGTTCATATAACCTCCAAAGTTTGAGACTTTCTGAAAACTGTAATCAGTTTGGAGCAGTTCCACTTCGGGATTGGGATTGGTGGCAGGGAAATTCTTTCCTGCTTTTCCCAGCGATGCAAGGAAATGCAACGTAACATCATATCCTTGAAAACTATATTGTGTCGGTTCGCTGCTAAACGAAGATCTGTATTTTTCAACAAACGCAATTACCTGTGGATTGGCATAGTCAATAAAATAGGGCGCAAGGTATTGCAATCTTGTGTTGTGAAGATGTTCAATATCAATGCTCTGCATTTTGGTATATTCCTGAAGACCTATTACTGTTATTTTATTCGATTTCGAGATCGTGTTCAGACGCGTCATGGCTACGCTGACATTTGCTTCCTGCCCGTCAGATAAAACAATTATATTTTCCTTGTCCGGCTTTAGCATGGCTTCCAGACCTGAAGTACCTTCTGCCCAGATATTGTAGATGCGAACCTTTCCGGCGCCAAGTTTCTGGTTAAGCCGCTCCAGAATCAACTTTTCATCTCCCCAATTGGATCCATTATTAAGGAAAATTATATTCTGGCCCGAGAATTTATCAGCAATATAATCGGCAGTACCGGCAAGCCGCAGCTTCTTGCCTGGATTGATCTGATAATAACCCTGGGTCGTAGATACAAACCGACTGTCTGAAGAAAGCGGGGATATCATCGGAATGCGGTTTTTCGCACTTAGTCCGGCGATAATCTTTTGATTGTCTGGATATACAGGACCAATAATGAGATCGAGTGACAAAAACTCAGGGTTTTTAACGAGTTTCTCCACCACATTATTATCCTGAAAAGTATCGTAAACGTGTAATTTTACTTTCATCCCTGATTGGATCATCTTTTCGGTTGCGAGTAAAACTCCGGAATAGAACTCTAAGAAAACGGATGTTCGTTGAACAATTTTGGAAGAGTCGTTAAGGTTCTGACAAAAGGGTAAAAAGACCCCAACTTCGTAAGTCTTATTCGGATCGGCATGCGAAACTGAGGAAGCGTTTTTTAAATTGTTATTCGTTTCTTCCTTGTTAATTGCCTGATCATCATCGGTCTTTTTTAAAGGAATTTTGATGGTCATGCCCACGTTAAGTCCTTCTTTAAGAGCGGGATTCAACTGCTGTAACTCTGCTTTTGAAGTTCCGAATCGTTTCTCAAGTTGAAAATAGTTATCTCCGTTTACGATGCGGTAATCAGTGAACTTTGGATTCGACTCCTGTTTCCCCTGATCAGGTGATGAAACGATGGCGGATGGAATCATTAAGACAGTTCCTTTTGATAAAGATCCTGTTAATGAGGGATTTGATTTGAGAATTGCCTCCTGCGTCGTATTGTATTGTTTGGCAATTGAAAATAGGGTTTCCCGGCGTCCGACTACGTGTTTTATTGGTTGCTGAGCTTTGACAGTTACTGTTTTCGGCTCATTGGATGGAACTGTCGTCTTCGGAATCTTCAGGATATCACCTTCTTTAATTCCTTCTCTTGCTTGTGGATTGTGCAGGTAAATATCCTCGGATGTAGTATTGTTTTTTTGTGCGATGGAAAAAACCGTCTCTTTTTTTCGTACCGAATGATAGATGAAAAGGCGATCCTCGCTATCTTCTTTAAGCAATCCGTTCTGAGTTTGTAATTTGGTTTCAGGAATCCTTACTATTTGACCAGAATTCAATTTTTCCATTATTTCCGGATTGGCATTCTTTAGATCATCAAGTGTTAGCCCGAATTTCCTGGCAATCGAAAATGGGGAATCTCCGCTCACGGCAGTATAAAGCGTGTACTTTTTTCCCCCGATCATCACTTTCTCATCACCGGATTTATTCTGTGCTGGCAAAGTGAATGCAAGAGATACAAGTAAAATTAACGTATATAGTATTGAAATAGATCGATTTGATATCCTGGTTGAACCCATGTTAAACTGTTTTTATTCAGTAACAAAATAACGATAAAAAAATGAGAGCAGCTACCTTCCTTCCTCAACAAAAATAAACCGACTTTCTTTCAGGAAGTCGGTTTATTTTAAATCTCAGGTATAAATTTTAAGACACGCAAGTGTCGTCACTTATTTACTTGTATTCTCCGAAGGTACGCATAAACTGTACCCTCTCGAAATCTGCAAGATTGGTTGAGTTATCCATACTCAATTTCCCTTTGAAGTCTTCGATTGAATTGTACCCATTTTCATTCATCCATTTCTCAAGGTTCTTTAGCATATCTGTAATTACTGAGAACCCATCCTGGTAAAGGGCTGATACAACCTGAACAGTCGTTGAGCCGACCAGCAACATTTTGACTACCGTTTCCCAGTTATGAATGCCTGTTGAAGCAGAGAGGTCGCTATTTACCCGATTGGCCATCATTCCGATCCAACGAAGGGAGAGTTTATAATCTGTATCGTGGCTTAGTACTTCTGAACCAGTAATTTTCTGCTGATTGATGTCAACATCGGGACTATATAATTTATTGAATAATACCAATCCTTTGATTTCCGAAAATGAAAGGTCCCTGATAACTCCGCCCAGATTTGAGAAATAGGGGCTTATTTTCAAGGAAATAGGAATTTTCACTTTTGATGCGATGCGTGAGACAATATCAAAATACATGCTTTCGTTATCCTGACTTGTCTGCGAGAGATTTGTTGGCAATATGAACATATTCAGTTCAATCGCATCAGCTCCGGCATCTTCTACTTTTTTTGCAAAGAAGCCCCATTCCTGTGCCGTGACGCAATTAATACTCGCGATAACGGGTATTGTCAGTTCACTTTTGGCTTCTTTGATCAGTGAGAGGTAACGCTTCAGGTTATCTTTTTTGATTTGATAATCGTAGTAATCAAGGAATTCCAGGTTGTTGTCCATCGGGCCGAGCTTGCTGAATTCATGCGCGAATTCCAGATAAATCTCTTCCTCGAATATTGATTTTAAAACAACTGCTCCGGCACCTGCCGCCTCAATGGCTTTCAGGTTTTCAATCGAATTGGTAAGACCGCAACTTCCGGCTATAATCGGGTTCTTGAGATCAAGGCCAAGGTATTTTACATTAAGATTAGTCATCTTCAACATTATTGAGTTAATTAATCGATTTCTTCTGTAAAAAATCATGCATGTTTTCGGCTGCTTTTCTGCCATCGCCCATCGCGAGGATTACAGTTGCACCGCCGCGTACAATGTCGCCACCGGCAAACATTTCAGAAATAGATGATTGCATCTTCTCTTCATCAACGATGATGGTACCCCATTTCGAGACTTTAAGGTCTGGAAGGCACGAAGGGACAAGCGGATTAGGTGAAACTCCAACAGCCACAACCACAAGGTCAACGTCGAGTTCGAATTCTGATCCATCAATCGGCATTGGACGGCGGCGTCCCGAAGCATCGGGTTCACCAAGACCCATTCTGTTTAATTTCATCTTATTTACGCGACCTTTCGCGTCGGCAAAGTATTCCAACGGATTGCAAAGCATCATGAATTCAACGCCTTCTTCCTTGGCGTGTTTTACTTCTTCAATACGGGCAGGCATTTCTTCTTCTGAACGACGATAAATAATCATTGCCCGATCTGCACCAAGCCGTAATGCAGTCCTGACCGAATCCATAGCAGTATTTCCACCACCAATCACGGCTACATTCTTGCCGTGCAACACAGGCGTGTCTGTATTGCTGGTTGAGGCACCCATAAGGTTAACCCGCGTGAGATATTCGTTTGAGGAAAGAATCCCATTATAGTTTTCGCCTGGTATTTCCATGAAACGTGGAAGCCCGGCTCCACTACCGATAAAGAATCCTTTGTAGCCTTCTTCTTTCAGATCATCAAATGAGGCAGTTCGGCCTACAATGAAATTGGTTTCGAATTTAACGCCCATTTTACGGAGGTTTTCCAATTCAAAATCGACGACTGAGTTGGGGAGGCGAAATTCGGGTATTCCATATTTTAACACGCCACCAATTTCATGCAATGCCTCAAATACCGTAACATCATAGCCAAATTTCACCATGTCACCAGCAAACGAAAGTGATGACGGGCCTGAACCAACTGTTGCAACTTTTATTCCGTTAGGTTTGGCTATTTCCGGAACATTGCTTGTGCCGGAATTGCGTTCAAAATCAGCGGCAAACCGCTCAAGGTGTCCAATTGCGACTGCTTGTTTGCCAAGTTTATCCACGTAAAAACATCTTGACTCACACTGCTTCTCCTGTGGACAAACACGGCCACAAACTGCTGGCAATGCATTTGTTTCTTTCAGTGTGGCGGCTGCTTTAAGGATTTCGCCCTTTTCAATATATTTTACAAATTTAGGGATGTTGATGCTCACCGGACAGCCTTCGATACAGGTAGGATTTGAACAATCCATACATCGTGTTGCTTCCTGCTGTGCTTGTTCCAACTGAAGCCCC
>JANYLE010000360.1 GCA_025363795.1 Mariniphaga sp.
CAGAAATAGATGATGCGCCGTGTTAATTCTTTCGGCTTATGCAACTGTAGAATACCAAGCGAGACAAGAGGAACGATCGTCCCTAAAAAAATCTGGAAGATAAATAAAGTAAGAAATAATGGTCCGTGTACAAGCAGATACAGGATCTCAAAGGATTCTTCAGCTTCATAGATCCGGTGAATTTGATCTAATCCTTCCATCGTAAAATCAAGGATTAGAATGTAAAAAAGAAATTTTGCCGTAGCATCCAGGGCCGCCATATCTATTTTTTGCTTTCTGATGTAGGATACGATCATATAGATGAAAAGCACGAGGGCGATCCCTGAAACCATTGCCGAGAAAAGAAAGATCACCGGCATTAAAACAGTTGACCACCAAGGATTTGCCTTGATTGAACCAAAAATAAATCCCACATAACCGTGGAGCAGGAATGCAGAAGGAATACCTACAATTGTGATAAAATATCCTAATTTATCATCCCATTTCAGTGTTTTTGGGCTCATGTCCTTAACACCAAGGGTGAGTATCTTGTAAAGCCTGCCCTTAAAACCTTTTTCCTGTTGCGACCACAGCACCATGTCGCTCCTATAATCAAACCAAATCTCCAGTAACAACACGACCGTTAAATACCACAGATAGACAAATCCGAAAATGGCCATAGCCGAAGTGGAATGAGGTGTTATCATGATCTCATAAGCCCTCAGGGGATGTCCCAAATGGCTTACCAGGGGCATTGTCGCTACAAGAAGGAACGCCAAAGCTGTAAGCAGCGCAAGCCCATAAGTGGGTTTTAACACCTTAACATTAAATACCCTTTCGAGGGATGCCATGATAAATGCTCCCGCTACTAATCCCGTTATATAGGGATATAAAACAATGAGTAATCCCCACTGCAGATCAACTTCATTGGGGTAAATAAACCCCTGGACCTGCGATAACATTTCACCCAGATGTTGGTAATGCTCTTCCATATATCACTATCTTATAACCTGTTATTGAAAATTGAAAAATTGAACATTGATAATTGAACATTTACAATTATCTCACCTCCCCGCTTAATGCATTGTAATACAATTTACTTCCTGTGTTCAGATGTGGTTTTAGCACAAGACATGTGTGATCTTTGAGAAATTTTACCAGCGGCCCTTCCTTATCGTTCAGGTTTCCGACCATCCTTGCCTGCGTTGGACAAACCTCAACACACGCCGTCGTTTTCCCTTTCGTGATGCGGTGATAGCAAAGTGTGCATTTATCCGCCACATTCTTTTCAGGATGAATATAGCGCGTTCCGTAAGGACAAGCCTGCACACAATATCTGCAGCCTATACAATAGGAATCATCCACTAACACAACACCATCAGGCGTTTCGTAGGTAGCCCCCACCGGGCAAGCCTGTACGCAGGGTGATTTATAACAATGGTTGCACATTTTTGGAACAAAAAATGACTTGAAGATCTCCTCCTTGGGTACTGTCTGCTTAAATCCGTCGATACCACCATTTGGTGATTCGACTTTTACAGACCCGTCATTTTTAATGGTGTATTGCTCCACCCACGTCCGGAAATAAAATGGCTGCCTGGGAACATTATTCTCTGATTTACAGGCATTGGCACATCGTCCGCACCCAATGCATTTCTCAATATCGATTCCATAACCCCACCACGGTTTGGTTGGATCTTCCGGTTTCTCCGTAGCAAAAATTACCGCATTAAATGGGTTTAACAATCCTGTAGCCAATAAACCACCTGCAGCTGCTACCTGCTTAATAAATGTTCTTCTTGATTTTCCTATTTCTTTATTTGCCATGGCGCATGTGGATTATGACAGTCAATACATCTGTTTTTATCAATATGGTGAACCTTTATATCCACCTGCTGAATGACTTTGCCTCGTGTCGGATTAAAGTCATGGCACTTGCCGCAAAACTCTCTTTGATCGGGAAGTTCCAATTTTACCGTTTTTGGATTTGCGCAATGTGCCATACCCGGACCGTGACAGGATTCACAGGATATTGTAGCATGCACATCCGTTTGAAGAAGTGTTGCCCTTTCTGCATGACATTCTGTACATGCTTCCTTTCCGGCATAATTCAACACTCTTTCCTTATTATCTTCAATAGAGTTAAACCGGTAATGCCCTTTTTCCCCAAATGATTCAGGGACAAGGAAATGCCTGGCAATAAGAAAGATAAGTATAAAGCCGGCAAACAGTGGTAGTAGTGTTTTTAGCTGTGGGGGCATAGTAAAAGGTTTTATTATACGTTCCAAAGATAGAGGAGTATTTACAAATTATGAATAATTAATATTGATATCTGATGGATTTCCAATGATATGTATTTATTTATATATTGATATATATCACAATTAATGAATTAATGATTGAGAGAGTGAAGAATTAAATCAGGCTATTAGGGCTTAGACTGTTAGGGAAAAGGCATCAGCCTGGAGGCAATAGGAAGACCCTG
>JANYLE010000414.1 GCA_025363795.1 Mariniphaga sp.
CTGCAATTGGCAAGATTAAATGTACCTACACTTATCGTTGAAGAGACGCCCTGGCTGGGAGGGATGATGACTGCTGCGGGAGTGAGTGCCACTGACGGAAATCATAATCTTAATTCGGGAATATGGAACGAATTTCGGGCAAAACTGAGAACTCATTATGGTGGTGAAGCTGCTCTTTCAACAGGATGGGTGAGCAATACCCAATTTGAACCCCACATTGGCGACAGTATTTTTAAATCGATGGCAGCTACCGAAAAACAGCTTACTGTTTTGTATGGTTATCACCTTACCGGAGTGTTAAAAGAACAGAATAAAGTTACCGGAGCTATATTTGAAAATGAACAGAAAGAACAGTTAACAGTCAAAGCAAAAGTCGTAATTGACGCCACTGATCTGGGTGACGGACTGGCAATGGCTGGTGCGGATTACGATTTGGGAATGGAAGCAAGATCGGTAACCGGCGAAGAAAATGCACCTGAAACGGCAAACAATATTGTACAGGATCTTACCTGGACGGCAATTTTGAAAGATTACGGACCCGGAGCCGATAAAACAATCGAAAAACCACAGCATTACAATCCTGAACTTTTCAGGGGATCATGCTCAATGACAGTTGACTCAGTTCTGATTGATTGTGAAAAAATGCTGAATTATGGCCGCCTGCCTAACAACAAATACATGATCAACTGGCCAAGGCATGGAAATGACATCTATTTAAATGTTGTTGAGATGAGTTGGGACCAACGCCGCGAAGAACTAAAAAAAGCAAAGGAACGAACGCTCAGCTTCATTTACTATATCCAGACAGAACTCGGCTTTAAGCACATCGGCCTAGCAGATGATGAATTCCCAACCATTGACAAGCTTGCCTTTGTTCCTTATCATCGCGAAGGACGCCGTTTGCGCGGAATTGAGCGGCTAACAATCAATCATGTACGGAATATTTACGAAGATAAACCGTTGTATCGCACCGGGATTTCAGTTGGTGACTACCCGGTTGATCATCACCATGCCTGTAATCCAGAAGCACCAACAATTCATTTTCCACCCGTACCTTCCTTCAACATTCCGCTCGGCGCCCTTATTCCTCAGAAGATTGATGGTCTGATCGTTTCGGATAAAGCGATATCAGTTTCCAACATTATTAATGGGGCGACCCGGCTTCAACCATGTGTTTTACTGACCGGGCAGGCTGCCGGTGCATTGGCGGCGCTGAGTGTTCAGAAAAATCAGAATGTCCGGGAAATCAATATCCGTAAAGTACAGCAGACCCTGCTTGATGCAGGAGCCTACCTGATGCCATTGATTGATGTTAGCCCGAAGGATAAAGATTTTCAGGCTATTCAGCGGGTTACCACCTCAGGAATTTTGAAAGTAAAGGGTGAGTCCTGGAAATGGGCTAACCGAACCTGGTTTTTCCCGGACACGACAGTTACCGTGAAAGAATTTTCGGAAGGGCTGAAAGCTTTTGACAACAAAATGATTCTCAGTGATGATCAGTCAGTTCTAACCGTTCAAAAAACATCAACTCTTTTATCTGCCCTCTTAAACAGGGAGGCAATGATCGAAATTAAGCAACTATGGGAAAGTCGGATAAACCGAAAATTTGATGTCAACCTGACGATAACCAAAAGAGAACTCAGTGTTTTGGTTGATGAGCTGGTTCATCCGTTCGAAACCAAATCAATCGGATTTGATGGAAATTACCTTTAGTTACTGCGAATTAAAACAGACCGAAAATAAAGACTATCAATAGATTGAAAAACATGATAGGATGATTAATTATCCTTTTTATATAAGGACTCCGCATGCCGACTAAACGGGATTTCAATATTCTTTTGTTTGGATATCCATTTTTAACCCTGTTCTGTTTCAATATATTTTCAGTCCCTTCGCTTGCGGTATTCAGCAGGCGACATACCCATCACCTTCCGGAAAACGCGTGAAAAATAAAACTGATCTTCAAAGCCTGCCTCACGCGAAACATCAGCAATCAGCCAGCTGTAATTATCAAGTAAACGACAGGCTTTCTGTATTTTAAGTTGAATAAAATAGTCAATGGGCGAATGGCCCGTTCGTGTTTGAAAAAGGCGCGAATAGTGGGAAGCGGACAAACCAACTGCCGGGGCGATGTCATCCAAACGCAACTTCCTCCCCAGGTTTTCGAGCATAAAATTGATACTTTGAGCTATCGGATCATTTTCATCGGCTTTCCGCACCTCCCTGAACTGACTCAAATGGGTAAACGAAGCGAGTAAATAGGCCAGGCAAAGGTTCGCATATTCGAGTGTTTCGATGCTGAAACCGCGGTCGAGGTTACGAAAGATATCGGAGAACAATCCCAGTCGGTCGTTAATTCTTGATGATTTACTCCGCTCAATTTTAGTACATTGGTAAGCATACCTGGCAAATAATCCGGCTTTTGGCCCCGAAAAATGGATCCAGTAGATCGACCAGGGCAGTTGTTCGTCAGAATGGTAGGTATGGGGAACTCCGGCAGGAATAATAAAAAAATGATCAGCAGTCACCGAATGCAACGTTTCCCGGACACGGATTTCGCCCTTCCCATCAATGCAATAGATCAGGATAAATTGTGCACCTCCCAAAGGGCGCTCCCGAAAGTGATGCCTTGCCTGTGGATAATAGCCAATATCAGTCAGGTACAAATCCGAAATCAGCGGATTTTGCCTGGTCAGGCTGATAATTTTCTCAGGGAGTACAAAGCTGATCTGGCCCGGAAACCCATCTTCTTTCTTCATTTTTTCGCGTTTAAATGGCTACATTGTCAATCCTGACTTTTGGAATCCAAATAAATGATCTCTTTCATTGTAATAAAAATACCTCAACTTCAATGCATATGACAATAACAATTGACATAAAAGAGATGTCAAAATAATTCCAACAAAGATAAGATAATCCATAAAATCGTTAAATCGTTCATTTCATTTATTTAATTGTTCGGCTATTTTTGTAAAACTAAATTGTGAACTTGTGGAAAAAATCAAACTCAACAAAAAATTCATCGTAGGAATTACGCTGGTTTCGGCCATGGGCGGGTTATTATTTGGTTACGACTGGGTAGTCATCGGCGGAGCAAAACCTTTTTACGAACGTTTTTTCGACATTGCCCAATCACCCTACCTTCAGGGCTGGGCCATGAGCAGCGCATTGATTGGCTGCTTATTCGGCGCTATGATCTCGGGTTACCTGACCGACCGTTTTGGCCGTAAAATACCCCTGATTGGTGCAGCTGCCCTATTCACGATTGCGGCTGTTGGCACAGGAGCCGCGAACCAGTTTACACTGTTTATTATTTTCAGGTTGATCGGCGGTTTAGGTATTGGCCTTGCATCTGCCCTGTCACCCATGTATATTGCCGAAATTTCACCCGCTTCGATGCGCGGAAGATTGGTGTCGGTGAACCAGTTAACTATTGTTATCGGAATACTGGCAGCCCAAATCATTAATTATCTGATTGCTGATAAATTTCAGGAAGGTGCTACCGGGGATATGATCCTGCGTTCATGGAATGTGCAAACCGGCTGGCGCTGGATGTTTTGGGCTGGAACCATCCCGGCTTTGTTGTTTTTCATCCTGGCATTTCTGATCCCTGAAAGTCCACGTTTTCTGGGTAAATCCGGAAAATGGGATGCTGCCCTGCGCATCCTTGAACGAGTTGGTGGTCATGAATATGCCATACAGGAAAAAAACAATATTGCAGAAACACTGAAAGGAACTCAGCCAAAAGTTGAATGGAAAGCACTGACGAATAAAAAAATAAGGCCGGTTCTGGTTTTGGGAATTGTACTGGCCATATTCCAGCAATGGTGCGGCATTAACGTGATTTTCAACTATGCGGAAGAGATTTTCACCTCGGCTGGTTATTCGGTCAACGATATGCTTTTCAATATAGTTATCACAGGTACTGTAAACCTGATATTCACACTGTTGGCAATGCGAATGGTCGATAGTTGGGGTCGCCGTAAACTGATGCTCCTCGGTTCAGCTGGTTTGGCTATTATTTACTTCATGTTGGGAACGAGTTACTTTTTTGAATTAAAAGGGCTTGCCATTTTGATATTGGTTATGGTAGCCATTGCGACCTACGCCATGACGCTCGCTCCAATTACCTGGGTGATCCTTTCGGAGATATTTCCCAACAGCATCCGCGGTGCCGCGATGGCTATTGCAACCACTGCACTCTGGATCGCCTGCTTTGTGCTCACTTACACCTTCCCGATCCTGAATAAACTGCTGAATGCAAGTGGTACATTCTGGCTCTACGCTTTTATCTGCCTTTCGGGATTTCTATTTATTCTGAAAAAATTACCTGAAACAAAAGGTAAAAGCCTGGAAGAAATTGAAAAAATGGAGAATTAAACCACTTTAGGTTAATAGGATACAGAATTAAATACTAAACAATACGCTCATGAAATTTACCAACTTACTAATCGGGCTTATGGCAATTCTGACGATCGCCTGTAATCAACAAAGTAGTCAGCAAAAAATTGACCTTTCCGGAACATGGAAATTTGCTGTCGATCCCAACGATAAAGGAGTTTCAGAAAAATGGTTTAGTCAACCGCTTGCTGATCAGGTGACACTTCCAGGCTCAATGTCCACCAATGGGAAAGGTGATGAT
>JANYLE010000419.1 GCA_025363795.1 Mariniphaga sp.
CAAAAGGGTAGGGGACCTTTATGAAACACTTTGGACGGATATGGTGAAAAATTACTCCGACATTTTTGTCTTTTTTCGTATGGGTGATGACCTTGGATTTCATACCAATACACTATTGGACCCGGAAATTATCAGGGCGCATATTTTACCGCAATACAAACGGGTAATTGATATTGTACATCGGGGGAATAAGAGATTCCTTATGCACAGTTGTGGTTATATATTTGAAGTCATGGACGATCTGATCGCATTGGGAATAGATGCAAAACATTCGAACGAAAATCAGATTGCCCCTTTCCAGAAATGGATTGATGATTATAACGATCGTATCGGACTCTTTGGCGGCTTTGATATGAATGATCTGATATTGAATCCGTACGAGACGGTGTATGCACAAGTGTTGGAACAGGGAACCGAATTCAGACGTAAAGCCAGAGGTTATGGGTTGGGTTCGGGGAATTCTATTCCAGGGTATGCTACCGTTGAAGGATTTACGGCAATGGTTGATGCGGTAAAGGAAATAAGAAGAAGAGAAGCGTGAACGACTCACAACTAATTCCTTACCGCGTAGGCGGTTAAAGTATGGTAGCAATTGATTGTGCAAAAATCCCTGGCGCATCTGCCAACAATAATTGAATACCAAACGATATATGCGCCACAGGCAGAAATCATCATTGAAAAGCGTTGGGTTTAACCGCTACACGGTAAAAAAGGTACATGAACAGGATATTTCTACACTACTTAAATCGATACGCGATAGTTTGACAAGTGATTTTTCTATGCTTCACATCGTTTGCATCGGGGAGGACGTTGCTTTGAGTTTGCAACTCCTTTTAAGAGCCATCGGCTCAGCCTATTTTGTAGCAATGGATTTTAATCCGTTGCGATGAAAACCAGGTAATCAAATGGAGTGCCGTAGGTACGATACATTTAGTTGTGATATGCGCCGAACCTACGGCTCTTCGTTGCGATTTGGATTCATCTTCACCGGATTAAAATCCGGTGTTACAATACAGACCGGGGTTACGCCTCTAAAAGGATGTGACTCCTCTTTAGATTTCGGTTGCAATTGTATTCTGATATTAGGATGTGTTTACCGTTATAAACGACTTGCCACAAACCCCTCGTTACAAACGAGGGGGAGTCATTTTAAACACAAAGAACACCAGGGATACACCAAGGACACGAAGACCAATCATTCCTTGCGTTATCTTTGCGGACTTTGTGCATTCCTTTGTGAACCTTGTGGTTAAATTTCAATGCTTTAAAAAGAGATTTCAAATCCCTTACCTGATTGGCACGGATAATAATTGCAAATCAGCGTAAGCTAAATCCGCACAAGTTTGGATCTATGGACAGCAAGAAATTCATTCATCTTAATTGTTCTTCCATCCTTTCATCTGATCCAGCGTAATGCAACGTTTATTGTTGTATAATTCATTAATAAGCGCATTCGGATTATGCTCATATACTAACTCTGCCCATGGCATCACAAACGTCCAGCGGGGCTGATTGACGAGTGTTTCCAGCGAGGGTAATTTCTGACATTCACCAATAGCGATGGGTTTATTTCCCGCCAGTTTCAAAATTTCCTCGTACTTTTTGTCTGTATATCCGGAAGCATCATCGTATACATCCAACGCCAGTATATCCCAGTAGGCATCTCCCGGATTATATTCCTTCCATTTGAAATCAAGATCCTGCACATCCCAGATCCAAACCAGATTGTGCAATCCTTTTTCTTTTGTAAGGTAATCATGTGTGATACGATACAACTTTGCCGTTCCTTCAGAACCCATTCTGCCACCCCACCAAAATTTCCCCTGATTCATTTCGTGTAAGGGTCTGAATAATACTTCTACTTTCTTTTCCTGTAGGTATTGCAAATACAACGCGATACTATCCAGTCTTATTTTCCAGTTTTTGTTAAGGGTTGTACCCCCGGTTACCAACTCATTCCATTCGGCATCAGTAAGGTTACTTAAAATAGAATTGTCACCTTCCCAACCACAGGGCTCTCCATATATGGGAGGACAAGTGTGTAACATGATTTGTACTATGGCTCCTTGCTTCCATTGGTTCTCTGCTTCATGAATCATGATCCAACGGTCCCGGATATTTTCACGCTCGAATAAGAAATCCCCACTCCACATGGCAGGGTATTTACCTGTCGTTTTCTTTATTTGTTTGGTCCATTTGGCAGGTTCAGAATTCGGTTCGCGGTTGTGCTGGGCCATTACGATCTGTTTGCCCGAAATGCTCTTTAAAAAACTCAGGACTTGTAATTCCTTTTGCGCTTGCAGGCTGGTGGAGGCTATGGTGAAAATGAAGATCCAATAAAATGCTATTTTATTCATAATTAAGATTTGAAGACTTTTAGCAAAGATAAATTAAAATACCCGGCTCCCGCCTGTTTGCAATCCCTAACCTTCGGGATTGTTTTGAATCTGCAACGCTGCTTTAAATTTCTGCTACTATCGTATTGCCTTCTGATCACAGGATGCATTTATCGTTACAAACAAGGGGTAGTACAGGAAATCAGCGTAGGTTAAATCTGTATCAGCCAGGTATTGCTTAAAAGAGCCATCGGCCCGATCGGTTATGTAGCAATGGATTTTTAATCTTCTTTCTTCGTGAAATTTTTATGTCTTGGTGGCTATTTTTTCTTGCCACAAAGTCGCCAAGTCACAAAGGAACACTAAAAAAACCTTGATAACTTAAAGACATTGCTCCTTAACAATGAAATCCGGTAATTACGGACCATTTATTTATTATATGCACCGAACCTATGGTTCTTCGTGGCGATTTAGATTTATCTTCACCGGATTTTAATCCGGTGTTACAATACAGATCGAGGCTACGCCTCTAAAAGGATGCAACCCCTCTTTGGATTTCAGTTGCATCATCCTTTTATGTCAGCATATATTTTTTGTTACAACCGTTCCACTAAACTCCTGCTGGATTTTTTACTGTCAACGAATCACTGAAACCCGGTTTGTATTTTGCTTTTAGCGGTTTGTTGTCCTTATATCATCGTCATTCGCATATTCCAAAATGTCACCCGGCTGACAGTCTAATGCATTACAAATAGCTTCCAGGGTAGTAAACCTGATTGCTTTTGCTTTTCCGGTTTTTAAAATAGAAAGATTAGACAAAGTTAAATCAACTTTCTCTGATAGCTCATTCAATGACATCTTTCTCTTTGCCATCATTACATCTAAGTTTACAATGATTGGCATAGCTTAAACAGTTAAATCATTTTCGTTTTGAAGTTCAACACCTCTTGAAAAAATAGTCGCAATAACATAGATTACAGCTGCCATTAGTATATATGCCTGACTGTCTCCCCAAAATTGGTTTAGCATATCGACCTCAAATCCGGTTTGCTGTAAATTTTTGGCGATTTGTCGGGCAATGTTACTGATGAGTCCTATAGCAAGCGTGAAGTAGCTAATTCTTGTAATCTGCTCGGCAACATAGCTACTGAATGGTTTTGCCAAATCAAGTTTGCTTATCAACCTGATGACAGCATAGAACACGGTTGCCTTCAACATCGCAATGGCCAGGATAAAACCATACATACCGTAATAAACCCATTTATTAAGATTGTACATTTGACTTAAGTCTAACTTTTGATATAGGTTTTGGACATATTCAGGTTTGTAGAGACTGATAATAAAATTGACGATCAAACCTCCGGCATCAATGCTCAAGCCAACGAAGATGATCCAGGCAACAATGTGCAGGCCTTTAAAAATAAAGATGTTTCTTTTTGACATGTTGTTTAAAGTTTAAATTATGCGTCAAAAATAGCAAATATTTATTGAATAGCAATAAATATACATCTTTATTCGAAAAATATTTGTTGTGCAAAAAAAACGCAACAACAGGTTTTGATCCTTTTTCAAATTCGAAATAGGCTCCGTAACGTTTGGTATGGGTAAATTGAATTGTAATGATTACAGCTGGTGATTAGTAGCCGGCAACTGGCAGACCCTGCTATTTTAAAAATCAGGAGTCATCTTAATTTTTAAAGTGGCAGGGTCAAATTGTTAGCACGATCATGCCAGTTGCAGGTAGCCAATAGCCAGCTGCTCATTATATCAATCATTTGGAAGCGGGTTTCAATACATACCCATACCATCCGTCATGGAGCCAAAATAACTGTCATCTTAATTGGCAGCCTTTTTTACTTATAGAATGGTTTACAGGCCAACTCCTCCTGAGACTTCAATACGTTGTCCATTGATCCAGCGGGCATCTTCGGTGCATAAAAAAGCAACTACACCACCAATGTCATCGGGCAAACCAACGCGGCCCAAAGCTGTCATACCTGCTATGTTTTGGTTCACATCTTTGTTGTCTCTTACGTGGCCATTGCCAAAGTCGGTTTCTATGGCTCCCGGCGCAACGATATTGGCCGCAATTCCACGTGGTCCTAACTCTTTTGCCAGGTATCTTGTCAGCACTTCAATAGCCCCTTTCATTGAACCATAAGCCGAAGAACCCGGAAAAGAGAAGCGTGCCAGCCCTGATGAAATATTGATGATGCGTCCCCCGTCATTGATAAATGGTAATGCTTTTTGTGTCAGGAAAAACACCCCTTTGTAATGAATGTTCATCACCTCATCAAATTGTGCTTCTGTCGTTTGTGCAAATGGTGCATAAAGGGCTGTCCCTGCATTATTGATCAGGAAATCGAAATTTGTACTGCCTGTTTGTTCCTTTAAAGCCGCTGTGATTTGCTTGAAAAAGGCATCAAACGCTTTCACATTACTCGTGTCTAACTGAAAAGCCATTGCTTTTTGTCCGAGTGATTGAATTTCGGCTACCACTTCATCGGCTTTCTGTTTGTTGCTGTTGTAGGTAAACACTACATCAATTTCCTTTTTGGCAAGGTTGATGGCCATATTTCTTCCCAGACCACGGCTTCCACCCGTTACCAAAGCGATTTTACTCTTTGTTGTTGTCATTGTTAAGGTTTTAATTTTTTATATTCTAATTTGATGATGCAAAGATCCCCAGGTTCCTCCTCATTTGCCGTGAGAGGAGTACCGAATGTTCAAATTTCGCATTTCAGTTCCACTTATACAAACTAATATTCGTGTAATGTTTTGATCTCCTAAAGTTGAATGTTCCTCATGATGCAGTGAATGAATTTTATGCTTTTGTAATTATTGTGAATTAGGTATTACCAGGGTAATTCCGCCTCTTTGAAAAATCCACCCGTTGGTCCGTCAATACCTAATGTTGCATATTTTACAATGAATTTTGCGCCTTGTTCCACGGTTTGCGTTCCTCTGTTTTGGTTGAGGTCAGTGGCTGTGTAACCCGGCGAAACACTGTTGATTTTAAAATTTGTATTTATAAATTCGTTGGCCAGCATTACAGTAAAAGCGTTCAATGCAGTTTTGGAAGAACTGTAAGAATCGTAAATTTTATAATTTGGATTTAAAGTGCTGCTATGAAGTGTCAGA
>JANYLE010000450.1 GCA_025363795.1 Mariniphaga sp.
ACCGGCTGTGAACAAACGATCCAATCTGGAATCAGCAGCCTGAAAGGGGTGAAACAAGTAAAAGCAACTTTCAAGAATGGCAAAGCATATGTTGAATATATTCCGGATATTGCTGATACAACCGTGATGAAACAGAAGGTCACAGCATCAGGTTATATTGTTGCCGGCATCAAATCAATACCATTGGATACTCTCCGATCAAAACTATAATCAAACGGGCCAAACACCTCTTTTTATGAGTAATAGCAATAAAGACACAAATAACAATAACCCCCAAAGCGATCAGAATCGCGGAAATTCTCGGCGAGCTTTCTTTAAAAATTTCGGATTGATTGGAGCTGCTACCGCAGCAGGTGGAGCAGCCATCTATTCGGGTTTCAAGTACGAAGAATCAAAACCAAATCACGATTTTGTAAAAGTCCTCACATCAGATAACCGGCTTGTTGAGGTTCCGCGTGATTCGATCAAAGATATCAAAGTTGATGTCAACCGTTTGCAACTGCAGGGCCGGGAGGGATTAAAAGGGCATCGCTTTGTAATGGTCATCGATCTTTCGAAATGCCGCAATGCAAGGAAGTGTATCTCTGCTTGTCAGGGCGCTCACCATTTACGCCCTTACGAGTACCACATCAATACGCTGGTAATGCAGGAATCGCCAAATACTGCGCCTTATTATATGCCGAAACCTTGTCAGCATTGCGACAATCCACCCTGCGTGGCCGTTTGCCCTGTAGACGCCACTTTCAAACGCCAGGATGGAATTGTTTTAATTGACAATGAGCGCTGTATCGGTTGCAGATTTTGTATAGCCGCCTGTCCATATTCTGCCAGAATGTTTCATTGGGAGGAACCTTTGATGTCAGTTGCAGACAAAGGGAAGCCATACAACATTGAACTCAATGTTCCGCAAAAGAAAGGGACAATCTCCAAATGTCTTTTTAGCTCCGACCGGCTTCGCGAAGGAAAATTACCTTATTGTGTTTCAGCCTGTCCTAACGGCGTTTACTATTTCGGAGATGAAAATCAGGATGCTGTAACAAATGGCACTACCAAAGTGACGCACCGATTAAGCGAACTGATACGTGAAAATGGCGGGTATCATTTGATGCCAGAATTGGGGACAAAGCCCCGGGTTTATTACCTGCCGCCAAAGAACAGGTTGTTCGAGTTCAAAGATGTAAAGGATAAGACCCTGGAGGATCAAAAAACTTAACCTATCGGGCATTGCAATCTGCGTCATATTTATAGGCACAGGATTCAATTTAAAAATTACAGTTGTTTGATAATTAATATATTGAACTTTTCAGAATAATAACCAAAACTATGTCATCAGAAGTTAATACTGATTTCTTGCACGATAAAAGACTCGATGCTATTGCAGCTGATCTGTTAAGACCTGTAGGGATTTCGAAAGGATTTTTAATTTGGATGGGATTCCTGACCATTTCCCTGATGGGATGTATCTATGCCTATTACATTCAATGGGATAAAGGGTTAATTGTCACCGGTCTTCGCGATTATGTAAGTTGGGGAATGTATATTGCCAATTTTATATTCTTCGTTGCGACCAGTCTTGTCGGGATGTTGATCAGTTCTGTGCTTGGATTGATTGGTTTTAAATGGGTAAAACCGATTGCCCGGATAGCTGAGATTATTGCTGTTGCATTTGCTGCAGTTGCCGGTCTGGTGATTGTTTCCGATATGGGACGTCCTGAGCGGTTACCCTATGTATTTATGTATGGACGAATTCAATCGCCCATCCTGTGGGATGTTACGGTAGTAACCACATATATGGTGCTGAGCGCTTTACTTTATTTTATTCCATTAATCCCCGATCTGGCTATCAGTAAAGGGCGTATGGGACATCAGCCTAAATGGCTTCAAGCGACTTATGAATTCCTTTCGGTAAACTGGAATCATTCATCGTATCAATACAAAATATTGCTCAAAGCGGTCAGGATTTTGCTCATCCTTATTATTCCAACGGCGTTCGCTATTCATACAGTCACCTCATGGCTATTGGCAGTAACCCTGCGTCCCGGCTGGGATAGTTCTATTTTTGGTCCGTACTTCCTTACCGGCGCCTTTGTTGCAGGTTCCGCAGCCGTAGTGATCATGATGTATTTCGTAAGAACAAATTATAAACTCGACAAGTACCTGACAGTATATCATTTCGATATGATGGGAAAACTACTGGTTCTCGTTTCCATCGTATATCTTTATTTCAATATCAACGAGTTTTTGGTACCTGCCTATAAATTAAAAACAGCGGATGCCATTCATCTTCACGAACTTTTTGTTGGTGAACACGCAATGTTGTTTTGGAGCGTTCAGTTGCTGGGACTCATCCTGCCAATTATTCTATTACTATTCAAATTTTTCAGAAAACCATTTCCAATGCTGGTCATCTCAATCGTGGTTCTTGTAGCAGCGTGGTTTAAAAGGTATATAATTGTGGTCCCGACCCAGGAAAATCCATTTCTGCCCAAGCAATTTGTTCCTCATGCGTGGATGGTTTATCAACCAACAGTTATTGAAACGGCTATCACGATGGGAACCATACTACTTGCTGTCATCATTATAACGATTTTATTTAAATTGTTCCCGGTAATTCCAATCTGGGAAATGGCCGAAGAGGAGTGTTCCGGAGAAAAAGACAAACATCAAGAATAATCTGCAACATCAAATTTATGAAGAAAAGATATTTATCCCTTTTATTGATTGTACTGATATCCTTCCGTTTGTCAGCTCAGGAATGGGTCGTACCTGCCGAAAATGGCGCCAAGCTCAGCCCTTTTGCCTTTTCAGACTCGACCCGTAAAGCCGGAGCGGTTCTGTTTCAAACGAATTGCAAGTCATGTCATGGTGATCCTGGGAAGAACAATGCAATCGCTCTTGTTCCTCCTCCACCCGATCCTGCATCAGCCAAAATGCAAGGCAACTCGGATGGCGCTTTGTTTTTCAAGCTTGTTTCAGGTAAGGGACCAATGCCATCGTTCAAAAACACAATCTCATCCACAGATCTTTGGCGTGTCATTTCTTATATCCGAAGTTTCAACGAAAAATATGTGCAGCAAATTGCACCAAAATCCGGCATTGCAGGAGCCGCTGAGAATGTCAAGGTACTGTTAACCTGGTCGAAAGAGACCAATCAGGTTCAGGCAGTTATCTCTGCCATGAAAGAAAAGAGGATACAACCAATTGCGGGTGCAGAAGTGAAGTTGTTTGCCAAACGCTATTTTGGAAACCTGTTGATCGATGAAGCCCGGAATACTGATGCTCAGGGAAAAGCAATATTTAACTTTCCGAAAGATCTGCCCGGTGATTCAGCCGGATTTGTGCAGCTTTCAGCAAGATTGACTGATGACGCGGCTTTTGGAGAGGCAAAAGCAGATACAACATTAGCTGTAGGAGTTCCTACCTACCGTCCTCCGCTAAATGAACAACGGGCGATGTGGAATGTTGTTCAGAAAACACCGATCTGGTTATTATTAGCCTACATCTTTACTGTACTGGCTGTATGGAGCTTTATTTTTTATGTCCTTCTTCAGATCAGGGCGATTTACAAGGCTGGAATCAACAAAAATCAGGATACCATAGATTCATAATAATAACACTTAAATCAGAATGATATGAAAAACTTGTCAACGATCGGGCGAATCCTTTTTGCAATTCCATTTGCGATTTTCGGTTTAAACCATTTTCTGTTTCTCAGTTTCTACATTGGGAATGTCACTTCTTTTATTCCGCTTGGGCCTTATACAATCATTCTGACCGGAATATTCCTGATCATGGCAAGTCTAAGTATTGTCTTTAATAAATATGTGAAAGTTTCCACCATTCTGCTTGCAATTCTTTTACTGATCTTTATACTGACTATTCATATTCCCGGGCTTTTTGACCCCGATAAATGGCAATTTGCATTGATCGAGTTATTAAAAGATACCTCTTTGATGGGTGGCTCACTAATGATTGCAGGAATGGTATTCGAAAGTGAAAAGGGTAATTAATGGTTAGGATGAAATCCTTAACGTGAGAGTTCCAATAGAATGGGGATTTCCCAGGTGAAGAATAGCACTAAAGCTTATTTCGATGTTTAACACATTTATAATGAAACGATTATTTATTTTTATTCTATTTACTGGATTGACATTCAGTATATATGGTCAGTTACCCATTAACCGCGAGGTCGAAATCGGGATTGTCGAGAAACTTGGACAGACAATTCCGCTTGACCTGAAGTTCTACAATGAAAAAAACGATACGGTCACGTTGGGTAGTATGATTAACAAGCCTACGATTCTTTCCTTCGTTTATTTCGATTGTCCGGGGCTGTGCAGTCCGTTGCTTGATGGTATTGCCGATGTAATCAGCAAAATGAATATGAAACTCGGTAAAGATTTCGATATCATCACGATCAGTTTTAATACAAAGGATACACCCGAAAAAGCGAGGATAAAAAAACTCAATTTTGTTCAGAAAATACAGGAGAAGGATCGCGGAAGCTGGTTTTATCTGACCGGTGAATTGGAGAATATACAGAAAATCACGGAGGCAGTTGGCTTTAGATATAAACCAACAGGAGTAGATTTTGCCCACCCTTCAACGATTATCATGCTTAGCCCTACCGGGAAAATAACCCGTTATCTGTATGGGGTTACTTATCTTCCATTTGATGTAAAAATGGCCGTTGGGGAGGCATTAAAAGGTCAGGCTCAACCCACCAGTAGTAAAATTCTTGATTATTGCTTTGGATACGATGCTCAGAGCAGGTCTTATACCTTGCAGTTCACACGGTTAATCGGGACATTTATTATTATTCTTGGGTTATTTTTTGTGACCTACTTATTAATTTCAAATAAAAGAAAATCATCTAAAGCTCTTACGAATGAATGATTCATCAACAGCGGTTCCATTAAATTTCCTCAACCACAAGACCGGACTTTGGTCGTGGCTGAGTTCAACAGACCATAAGCGGATCGGATTGCTTTATCTTTACTCCATTACTGTCTTCTTTTGCGTTGCGGCAGTATTGGGGTTATTAATGAAAATAGAGAAATTTGCCCCAGGTCAGACCATTATGACAGCTCAGACTTATAATGGCATGTTTACGATTCACGGTATAATCATGATTTTCATTGTTGTGATACCAGGTCTTGCAGCAGTATTTGGAAATATCTTACTTCCTATCATGATTGGCGCCAAGGATGTAGCTTTTCCAAAACTCAACCTTTTTTCATGGTATGTTTACATTACCGGAGCTTTTCTTGGACTTTATTCCCAATTTGCCCATGGTCATGTACCCGATACAGGCTGGACATTTTATGTACCTTACAGCGCTGAAGCTACTTCGAACGTAGTAATTGCGCTCACGGCGGCATTTGTGCTGGGGTTTGCGTCTATTCTGACAGGTTTGAATTTTATTGTAACAATACATCGTATGCGGGCGCCGGGGATGACCTGGTTCAGAATGCCGCTCTTCCCATGGTCACTCTATGCCACAGCCTGGATACAAATTCTCGCAACTCCGATCATTGGAATTACATTACTAATGGTTATAGCGGAGCGAACGTTTCAAATCGGGTTTTTCGACCCTAAACTTGGTGGTGATCCTGTTTTATATCAGCATCTTTTCTGGATCTATTCTCATCCGGCCGTTTATGTAATGATATTGCCGGCGATGGGTGTGGTAAGTGAAATCTTCCCGACATTCAGTCAGAAACCTATCTTTGGTTATGGCGCAATTGTATTCTCAAGTTTGGCAATCGCATTTGTAGGTTACCTTGTATGGGGGCATCATATGTACACTTCAGGGATGAGTTACCAGGCCAGGTGGGCTTTCTCCTTGCTCACGTTCTTAGTTGCAGTTCCAAGTGCTATTAAGGTGTTTAATTGGCTTTCAACAATGTACGGAGGATCGGTTGATCTTAAACCACCTCTGCTCTACGCGATTTCCTTTATTTTTCTTTTCTCAATCGGTGGTTTTACCGGGCTGACACTTGGCTCGTTGGCAACTGACATTCAGGTGCACAATACAGAATTTATCGTTGCGCATTTCCATTATATTATTTTTGGAGGTATGGGATTCGGCTTTTTTGCAGCAATACATTACTGGTATCCAAAGATCTACGGTCGAATGTATAGCAACCGGTGGGCGTATATTGCATGGGGAATCCTTTTTACAGGATTCAATATTTTATATTTCCCAATGTTTATCATGGGGATACAGGGAATGCCACGCCGTTATTTCGACTACGATCCGAAATTTACATTAGGACAAGAGATCTCAAGTATTGGTGCATTTATACTAATAATTGGTCTGATAGCGATGATATCCAACCTTGTTTATCACCGTCGCAAAGGTGCAATAGCACCGGCCAATCCATGGCACGGCGTAACCCTTGAATGGCAGATTCCCTCGCCTCCTCCACACGAAAACTTTGACGAGGTGCCGGTGATCACGCATGATCCTTACGTCTTCGATCACCCTTATACTAAATAAAACAACGGACTTATGTCAACAACGGAACATAGTGATTTCATTGACAGTGATACCGGTAAACTGGGAATGTGGTTATTCCTGTTTACCGAGTTATTCCTGTTCGGCGGACTTTTTATCGTTTATGCGGTGATGCGGTCAAAATATTCAGCTGACTTTCATCATGCGGCGCTTGAACTCAATGCTTTTATCGGGGCGACCAATACGGTTGTGTTGCTTGTGAGTAGTATGACGGTGGCCATGTCGCTAACCGCCATCCAAAGGAAACAGTCAAACAGAGCTATGGGATTGATATTTATAACATTAATTCTTGCCGGTGTATTCATGGTCAATAAATATTTCGAATGGGGACATAAAATCGGGCTTCACCTTTATCCGGGTTCAGATGTGATGAAAACGCTCCCACATGGTGAGATCATGTTTTTTGGACTCTATTTTATGATGACAGGTTTGCATGCACTGCACGTGATCATCGGTGGAATCCTTTTAACCATTGTAATGTTTAAGATTAAATCGGGTAGAATCAACCAGGAGCACTATTTACTGCACGAAAACGGAGCACTATACTGGCACCTTGTCGATTTAATCTGGATTTTCCTTTTCCCATTACTCTACCTGATAACTTAATTTTTGTTTTTTCAAAGCTGTATTCAAATGAAGAATCACGACGATCATATTACGAGCTATTCGTTGAACTGGACGGTGTTAATTGTTTTGCTGATACTCACCACAATCTCGATATTAGCTATAAAAATGCATTTGGGAGCTTACACCGTTGCACTTGCGCTCATCCTCGCATCGGTCAAAGTCACCATTGTGCTAACCTATTTTATGCACCTCAAATTCGAAAATCTGTTATTGCGGTTGATGGTTGGCGGAGTATTTCTCCTTTTCGCGATAGTTATCGTGATCACATTTATTGATTATTATTTCAGATAATTTTTCCAAACTATGGATACATTTCTTTCCGAAGGATCTAATTTAGCCGGAGCTGTCGACCGCGCGTTTATTTTCATCTTTACGATCTCGTTTATTTTTACGATTGGGATTACCGCGATGATGGTTTACATTTTGATCCACTTCTCCCGGAAAAAGGTAAAAAATCCGCGACAATTTACAGGAAGTGTAAAGCTTGAAATCGTCTGGACTGTTGTTCCGCTGATTATTGTTTTAATGATGTTTTACTTCGGTTGGGTCGGATTTGCTCCGATGCGTAAAGTCCCAGCTAATGCAATGCCGATAAAAGTTATTGGCCGGATGTGGACCTGGGATTTCGATTATGGAAACGGGAAAATCTCTAAAGAGCTCGTAGTTCCTTATAACCGGGATATTAAGTTGAACCTGGTATCACTCGATGTCAATCATGGTCTCTTTATTCCCGCCTTCAGGGTAAAGGAGGATGTTATTCCAGGATATAGCAACTACTTATGGTTCAGACCAATTATCAAAGACACATTTGATATCTTCTGCACCGAATATTGTGGATTAGCCCATTCCGGTATGGTATCGAAGGTTATTGTGATTGATAGCCTCGCATTTGAGAAATGGTTGGTTGACCTTAAAGTTACGGGAGATGTTCCCGATCATCCCGGCCTCACGATCATCAAAACCAATGCATGCCTGACTTGCCATTCTCTCGATGGCACAAGGATTGTTGGACCTTCATTTAAAGGGCTTTACGGATCTAAAAGAATTGTCGTTACCGATCAGGGAGAAAAGGAGGTCGAGGCGTTTGACGATTACATTAAAAGATCGATTCTCGATCCAAATGCAGAAGTCGTTAAAGGGTTTAATAAAGGACTCATGCAGTCGTATAAAGAAGTGCTAAAAGGTGAAGATCTTGATAAAATTGTCGATTATTTCAGAACATCCGTTGAAAAAAAATAATTTAAACCGTCATTTTTCTGTGTTGGTCCGGCTGACAAGGCTTCGGCTCTCATTGCTGGTGACCTTTTCCGCTATGACAGGATATTTCCTGACCGGCAGATCACCCGGGGAATCCTTTGTTTTCCTTTTAGCTGGTGTATTTTTATTGTCTGCCGGCACCTCAGTATTGAACCAGATTCAGGAACGCCAACACGATGCGTTAATGAAACGGACGATTAACAGACCTATACCGGCCGGAGAGATATCTCTCACCAATGCTGCAGTGTTTTCAATGGCATTAATTATCGGAGGCACAATTTTGCTGAGCTTGAATGGCTGGATACCGATGATGCTTGGGCTTAGTAATATTGCATTCTACAATTTGATTTACACACCGTTAAAAACCCGCACCTGGCTTGCTATCATTCCCGGTGCAGTTGTTGGTGCAGTTCCGCCGCTGATGGGTTGGTCCTCTGCTGGCTTTTATGTTTTTCATCCAAACGCTATCTTCCTGGCAGTGTTTGTCTTTCTTTGGCAGATTCCCCACTTT
>JANYLE010000468.1 GCA_025363795.1 Mariniphaga sp.
CCTGAACAGGATTGCGCGGCCACGAATCATTGCCTGCAATATGGCTCAACTCAACGAGCGTTCTGCCTTTACATTTATTGCCCGAACCAATGATCTGGATGAACAACATCCATGGCTATCGCTCAATAAAACGCTTGCGGATGGCGTGATTCCTGCCATTGCTGATCAAACCGTTATTCAGTGGGGACTGGGTAAAAAAGTTGGTGACACCCTCATTTATAAAACAGAGGAAGGAAAAGATTTAAAGTTGAAATTGATAGGTGGCATGGCAAATTCCGTATTTCAGGGCAATGTGATCATTGCTGAAACTCATTTCGTTCAAGCATTTCCATCGGTCAGTGGTTCGAATTTATTTTTGATTGATGCACCCGATCCCGAGTACTCGGGACTGAATACTAGAGATTTGCAGAATAGCTGGCGCAATTACGGCCCCGAGATCAGCCGCACCACCGATCGTTTGCTGGCATTTTATCAGATTGAAAATACCTATCTGAATATCTTCCTGATGCTTGGAGCCTTGGGACTATTAATTGGAACGCTTGGGCTCGGGATATTAATCTTCCGTATCACTTTTGAGCAGATTCCTGAATATGCCTTGCTGTTGTCACTTGGGTTCAAGAAATCAGTCATCCTTCGGTTGGTTATGGGTGAGAAGCTATTCCTGATGATCGTTTCAGTTATAATTGGCCTGATACCGGCAGTTTTGAGCGCTCTGCCCTCACTGATTTCTTCGCTGTATTCCAATCTATGGATATGGCTTCCTGCCATCTCAATGTTGGTTATTTTAAGCGGTGCAATTTTTAGTTTTGTGGCTATTCGAATGGCTTTCAGACAGAATTTGGTACAGGGGTTGAGGAATGAATAGGGAATTTGACTTATTATTCTTATCTTTTCATCATATTTATAAAAATACACAATAATGTTGAATTGAAGATCTTAAACTAAAACCAGAAAAGATGAATAAAGTGATCAGATTTGGAGAAGATGTGGAAGGATATGAAATTTCGGTTCTTAATGAACGGGAAGTAAGAGCAACCGCTGGAATACTGTTTTTATTTGCTTTTACAGCCATATTGTTAGCCATTTTAAAGGGGAATTTCATACTCCTGAAGTATTTTATTATCTCTTTTCTTATCGATTTTATCATTCGTGTATTTATAAACCCTAAGTTCTCGCCTACATTAATTATGGGTCGATTAATCGTGAGTAGGCAAGTTCCGGAATATGTGGGCGCTGCTCAAAAAAGGTTTGCCTGGAAAATAGGCATTGGTATGGCATCTGTCATGTTTTTATTGATCGTATTGGTAAATTCATATAGTGTAATAACCGGTTTGATCTGCTTGTTTTGCCTGATATTCCTTTTCTTTGAATCGACATTCGGTATTTGCCTGGGATGCATTTTCTATGGATGGTACTACGGAAAGAAAGCTCAATATTGCCCTGGAGAGATTTGTGACGTAAAACAAAAGCAAGACATTCAGAAGACCTCAGGAGTACAGTTGTTAATTGTGATCGGGTTTATTGCCTTCATTGTATTGGCAGTATTTTTATTCAATGATTCGTTTAGTGAAAAGCCCAATGACTTATGGAAAATTCTAGATGCTGCCAGATCAAGATAAATCTTTCATTTCCTACGAATCCTACGTCCTATTTCGTAAAAACGCATTTTGAATATCAATTACCAAAATGGGAACATTTCACTGTTTTCAGGGAAGCGCTTTTTCCAAAATCAGATCCCTATGGTATTGTTTTTTAACCTTACTCCCACCCCACAACCATAGTAACAGGGTCAACAACCCCTTATCAACCTTATTCACCAGATGGAAATAATGGGCAGGCATTTTAAAAATGTGAAAATGTGAAAAATCAAAATAGTACCGTAGTAAGTGTAGTAAGTGTAGTAAGTGGGATTATCATTTATCAGCTGAGTGCTAGCAGAATTTAACCCCTAAATACCTCTGCAAAGCGCACCATACCTGGATAATCGCGGGACGGTCTTTGATTGATGACCTGACAGTTTCCCATTTTCTCACTTGCGACACTTGCGACGGTACTATTTGCAAAAACGCATATTTGATATCAATTACCATAAATGCGTTTTTACGAAATAGGACGTAGGAAATGAAAAGTTTT
>JANYLE010000070.1 GCA_025363795.1 Mariniphaga sp.
CACAAAAAGTACGTTTAACTATTCCTCCGTTGCAATCACCGATTGCCAGGTATTCCTGGTTGAAAAAGATGCCATCGCGAAGGTCATAAAACAAAACGGTTTGTTTGGTTTTACAATGATAACAAGGTACTTCGAACAGAATGCAAATCTTTTCGATACGCTGCGAACGGTTCTATACAAGCAAATGAACGGACGCATTGCAGAAACATTGTTATATATTGATGGATTTAAGAATGAGAATCCTCATATTTTTCAGCTGCTTTCACGTAAAGACATTGCCGACTTTGCCGGAATTTCGACAGAGAGCACTGTGAAATTATTGAAGAGCTTTGAGAAAGATGGTTTAATTGAATTGAATGAAAAAGATATCCAGGTTGTTAACCACAACGGATTGCTCGAAATAAGCAAAAAGGGATAAATTCAACTACCTTATTGAAATTGGCAAATTGACCGATAGCGAAATCATTCAGCAAATAGCCCATGGTGCTTCTTTTGGGAACGTCACGCAGTGGGCAATACCAATTCGTTTGATTCCGGCTTTACGGGCAAAGTTTTTGATTTCCTGTACCCGATTTGATCCGCGCTCATAAGCGTCTTCAGCAGACTGCACGATTCCGATCGAACGAGTGTCATACAAATCTTTGATATCTTTTTCTTCCATTTTATTAATGATTGCACTGGTGCGCTTCTCCAGGAACTTCGTGGTGATGACAACCTTCTCCGGAATCACCTATTTTACCTTGCAAAAATGCTTCAGTCAGTTGACCAACATCGCCTGAACAACCGCGATAAACATCAATTCCATGACTGTTAAGCACGTTTAGTGCACCATTGCCCATATTCCCCGCAAGCATTATACTTACGCCTTTTTCCGTCAAAACTGATGCAATATTACTTTTGCATCCGCAACCTTGTGGCGAAGGCAAGATTTCCGAACCAATAATCTTTTTGTTTTCGTCGATATTAAAAACGGTGTAAGCTTCGCAATGACCAAATGGTCATCAACTACGTTTCCTCTTGTGGGAATTGCTATTTTCATTTCTTACTACTTTATTTTGTTTATAATTTCTGATATTGTTTGTTGTGTTTCGGGGATAACCATTTGGATATTTTCCCTTCTGAATACATCGACGACTTTTGAGCCAAAACGCCCTGCTATAGCCATGCCGATTTTTTTGTCAAGCAATAATTTGGCAGCATCGCACCCGCCTTTTTCAGGATTGTTTTTTGCAGGGTTTTCAATAAATAAGCCTTCCATGGTTTCCAAATTGAAAAGATAATACCAGCCACACCTTCCAAAATGAGGATCAACAAATCCATTTAGATTGTTATCGTTTGCAGCTATGGCAATAATCATTATATCAGTTGTTTTCGATTAATACTTGTGTTTTGCAAAATGGGCAGAGCTTGTCTGCTTTTTCAGGAAGTGTAAAGTTTATTTTGCATTGGGTACATCTATACCATGAAGCAATAGCCACGTTCCCGCCCTCAAAATAGATGGAACTACCTTCTATAAAGGCTTTAGCTATTTTTCGGCGGACACTTTCGTAAATTCTTGTAAATGTAGGACGTGAAACATTCATGAGTTTTGCAGCCTCAGCCTGTGTCAGCAGCTCATAATCGCATAAGTTAATCGCTTCGTATTCCTCAAAATTTATACAAACGTCTTCGCCAGTTTTGCATTGAACCCCTTGTGGTTTAAACCCATTAAAGTGGGGTGCCATTTGAATTCTCCTGTCTTTTTTTGTACGTCCCATATTATATTATTCGCCACAAAAATAATGAACAAATGTTCACAAACAAATTAAATTGAACAAATGTTCAAAATATTGCTTTTAAAATTATCGCAAATCCACAACTTAACAGTTGTATCTCGGGAAATACAGTGAAATTCAGGTTAAAAATAAAAACAAAACGCCTGAAATTCATTGATTTCAAGCGTTCATGTGAATATATCTATTCATTTACATTCCAGTTGCTTTTTCAACAGGCAATTTTTTTTAGATTTTGATTTGAAAATCTAAGAATGCCCTCCAACAATTATGCGCATGATTTTGAGGTTAAGCACAATAAAACGCCAGGCCTGCCAAATCAGGTTACGACGCCAGAAGCGCGTTACTCCGGTAGGAATAGGAGGATAGGATTCATCGTAATATCCGCGAACTATATTTTTTGCCATTACAGTAGATTTATTTAATTATTTAAAATGAACAATTTATTCGGGTAAAAGCCACCAGAATGGATATCCTTTTGCCTTATGAATAAACATATAGTGCAGAAATAGTTTAATCCAATGCCCCGCCAATCCGGCTTCTCCCATCGTGTAGTTGAGATCACGCCCCCATTCGGGAAATTTCTGCCAGTCTGGAACGATTGGAAAGACAGTCATTGTAGCTGCATTCCCTTTCAGTAAATTAAAACCTGCCGAAACGACACACGCTGCACCCATCTTTCCCATCGAAGCTTTGTGCTTAAATACTGTACGACCTGTGATTATCTGGTCTACAATATTCAGAGCCACAATTTTTCCAATAACCCCTGAAGGCATACCGGTTCGCGGCGGAGCTGGTGTAATAAGCGTTCCGTTAGGGCTTTTTATAGGTTTTGAAATCTGGTGAGGAGGAGCAAAAGCAATGCCTGTAGCAAAAATATTCGCAAAAGCGGGATTCTGATAAACCGATGGCCAGTCATCAACCGACCAGTCCTCGAATGCCTTACCAGAATAATCGGCATCCACTTTCATAAAGCCGCTGGGTGCAAAGAGCTTTGCTGTAATATCTTCACCCACTTTATCAAACGCCTTTAACCCAACACCCGCAAAAGCAGGAATAAGCATCGCAAAATCGAATGGCTGAGTATGCATCTGTCCGTCGAGGGTTTCGTAATGAGCAACCCCTTCCTCTATCTTTGATACACCGGCACGTTTTATCCACCGGATGCCATATTCTGCAAAAATCGATTCGCTGAAAACTTTGGTTGGGGTCACATAACCTCCACGCTTAATGAACGCACCACCCATGCCAAAATCGTCCAACTCATATTCATTCGAAATCCAGGTGATCTCTGCCATGTGTAATAATCCGCGTGATTTTATCTCATAGGCAACATTGAGCGCGTATTCAAAAGCGGCACCCTGGCAGGTAGCTGTAGGATGACCGGTACCAATCAGGAAACGAAGCTTATCCCCTTTCTCCATTCTTAACAGGCAATTCTGAAGTGCACCCATGTAGCCACTGCATGATCGCAGGAACAAACTGAATGGGTGAATTTATTCGGGCCCAAACCTTCTGTGGCTTCAAATTTCAGTTTTGGTCCCGTAGCATTTACGAGGTAATCATAGTCTATTTTATCAGTTTCGCCACGTCGGGATACTTCTGTGTATTCGATGGCAATATAAGGTCTGTCCATCGTTTGATCGCCTTCTGGAAATACAGATATAGCTTTAGCTTGACGGAAGTCAATTTTCCAACGATCATAAACAGGTTGGAGTTTAAACCGGACCTGGTCGATGGTCATTTTCCCAACTCCTACCCATATATTTGAAGGTATCCACTGGTAATATGCACCAGGACTTACAACAACAACCTCGTGAGCCCAACCCAGTTTTTTCTTTAGAAATGCAGCTGCAGTGTGCCCTG
>JANYLE010000075.1 GCA_025363795.1 Mariniphaga sp.
TAATTCCTAATTTGGACGTTCTGAAAATAGCAAACTTATAAATCTTAAAAAACGATTTAACATGTTGAAATCAATCTTAGTGCTTGGTTTTGTTGCACTGCAAATGACAGGGAGTATCGTGCAAGCGGCTACACTTGACAAGCAGACGATCATTCCAAAACCTGTCTCTGTTGTTCCGGCAAAGGGAACCTTTAAATTGTCATCGAAAACTGCCATTTTTGTAGTTGGTGAGTCTGCAGAATTAAAACAGATTGGATCATTCCTTTCCGCGAAACTCAGTCCTGCAACGGGATTCGGTTTGAAAGTAAAAACTTCCGATGGAAAGAAGGTTGCAGGTAGTATTGTGCTTTCTCTTTCTGCCAATGATACCCAACTGGGTGACGAAGGGTACCAGTTAACGATCAGTAATAATAATGTAAGCCTTACGGCCAACAAACCAGCCGGTCTCTTTAACGGTGTTCAGACCATCCGTCAGTTGTTACCTGCCAAAATTGAAATGACAACTGTTCAGAAGGCTTCTTGGGAGCTTCCTGCAGGAACAATACGCGATTATCCTGAATATTCTTTCAGGGGTGTTATGCTTGATGTTGCACGTCACTTCTTTCAGGTGGCTGATGTGAAACGTTACATCGATTTGATTGCAGGTTACAAGATGAATGTGATGCACCTGCATCTTGCCGATGATCAGGGATGGAGAATTGAGATCAAAAAATGGCCTAATCTGACAACTATAGGTGGCAGCACCCAGGTTGGTGGTGGCAAAGGTGGTTTCTATACCCAGGAAGAGTATAAAGACATCGTGAAATATGCTGCCGAAAGGTACATCATGATCATTCCGGAAATCGATATGCCGGGTCATACCAACGCAGCGCTTGCTTCGTATCCTGAATTGAATTGTAATGATACAGCAACTAAACTTTATACTGGCACAGAGGTAGGTTTTAGTACGTTATGTACTGATAAAAAGGTGACCTATCAGTTTATCACCGATGTGATGAGCGAACTGGCATCGATAACCCCTGGTCCATACCTTCATATTGGAGGTGACGAGTCACATGTTACCAAACTGGAAGATTATATTCCTTTTGTGAACAAAGTTCAGGAAATTGTTGCCAGGACAGGCAAGAAGGTGATCGGATGGGATGAAATTGCACTTTCAACATTGCAACCTAATACCTTTGTACAATATTGGGCAAAGGCTTATAATGCACAGCGTGGTGTTAAACAGGGTGCTAAAGTAATCATGTCGCCGGGTGCGAATGCTTACCTTGATATGCAATATGATACATCGACAAAACTTGGTCTGCATTGGGCAGGTTACATTGAAGTGGACAAAGGTTACAGCTGGGATCCCGCAACATTGGTTCCCGGTATCGGCAAGGAAAACATCCTTGGTGTAATTGCACCTTTGTGGTCAGAAACGATAACCAACATGAAAGAAATAGAATACATGGTTTTCCCAAGACTTCCTGGTTATGCCGAAATCGGATGGAGCTCACCTGCAGGTCGCAGCTGGTCCGAATATAAGGTACGTCTTGGAATACAGGGAGAACGTTTCAAAGCGTTGGATATTAATTATTATCCTTCGAAACTGGTGACCTGGTCGAAATAGTCACCCTTGAATTTTTTTGCTGACTGTCAGGAATGGATTTTGTGCAGTTTCCTGCGGGTTTGGCAAAATTCTTAAAATACAAATTATTAATTGTGCATGTAAAGACTGTCCGCATTGGGCAGTCTTTTTTTGTGTATAACTCCAATCAACACTGGGTGATTGGACGAGTAAGAGATCAATTTAAATTGTTGTGGAGATAATTTTATAAAGACTAATTCATAAGTAATAAGTCCTATTTGTTGTCGTATTTTCAATGAATGAATGTTGGTAAATTCTGTCACCGCTCCGCGGCTTTAGTTTTTTGGTTCAATCTATTTTGCCATAATTTCGCCGCTATGCGGCTATTAAATGATAAAGGTGCAGCGCACTGAAAGTTTGGTAAACAGAAGACCAAACATTTAAATTTATAGCCGTATAACGGCGACAGCCTTCATTATAAAAAATACGACATTGTTTTGTTTCTTCAACTTACCTGTTATTTTTTCAGAAAACCTTATTCTTATTCAATAAACCTTTGTAGGGCTTCGTTGTATCTTATTCTATTTTAACCTTATTACCTTATTGATGTTTCTCTTTACAACTAAGGTTTGGGAATGGAAATAAGGTTTATCAATTAATTGTTTGGTAGTTGTATATCCGTATTTATTCATAAAATACATTTCCCCCTACATCAATATCATCTGATCCAATTGTTGTGGAGCTAATTTTATAAAGACGAATTCATAAGTTATTAGTCCTATTTGTTGTCGTATTTTCAATGAATGAATGTTGGTAAATTCTGTCGCCGCTCCGCGGCTTTAGTTTTTTGGTTCAATTTATTTTACCATAATTTCGCCGCTATGCGGCTATTAAATGATAAAGGTGCAGCGCACTGAAAGTTTGGTAAACAGAAGACCAAACATTTAAATTTATAGCCGTATAACGGCGACAGCGTTCATTATAAAAAATACGACATTGTTTTGTTCCTTCAACTTACCTGTTATTTTTTCAGAGAACCTTATTCTTATTCAATAAACCTTTGTAGGGCTTCGTTGTATCTTATTCTA
>JANYLE010000101.1 GCA_025363795.1 Mariniphaga sp.
CTCGGCGCGAAAATGAAGGGGACATTGCTCAACTTTCGCAATATGACATTCCTGAAATTGATCTGGTTATCGTAGATTTATATCCCTTTGAAGCAACAGTAGCATCCGGAGCACCCGATGCAGATATCATCGAAAAAATTGATATCGGTGGAATCTCCTTAATAAGAGGAGCAGCCAAAAATTTCAATGATGTCGTTATAATCTCCAATCAGGGCCAATATGCTTCATTGCTCGGACTACTTGAAACGGGCAACGGATCGACAACGCTTGCAGATCGCAGAAAATATGCAGTTGAGGCATTTGCCACATCTTCTCATTACGATTCAGCCATCTACAACTATTTTGCAGGTGAATGGCCAACCCAGTTTAGACAAAGCTTTGATACTTCAAAACAGTTACGCTATGGCGAAAATCCTCACCAGAAGGGCGTTTTCTTCGGAAATTTTGATGCAATGTTTGATCAACTGGCAGGAAAAGAGATTTCCTATAACAATCTTCTCGATATTGATGCAGCCGTCAATTTGATCGATGAATTTGCAGATACGACATTTGCCATCCTCAAACACAACAATGCCTGCGGATGTGCTTCCCGCGAAACGGTACTTGATTCATACTTGGCTGCATTAGCCGGTGACCCTGTATCTGCCTACGGTGGAGTATTTGTCACTAATGGAACAGTTGATAAAGCAACAGCAGAAGAAGCCGGGCAAATTTTTTTCGAGGTAATTATTGCACCTGCCTACGATGCCGATGCATTGGAGGTATTAAAAAAGAAGAAAAATCTGATTATTTTAATCAGAAAAAATATCGAATTACCGAAGTTTCAATACAAGAGTGTGCTGAACGGAACAATTCTCCAGGATCGTGATCAAAAGAAAGAAACTGCTGAAGATTTGCAACCCGTGACTAAGATTGCACCCGACGCTCAAATAATTAATGATTTATTGTTTGCCAATCGTTTGGTTAAACAATCAAAATCAAATACTATTGTACTCGCAAAAGGGAAGCAACTATTAGCTAGCGGAGTTGGGCAGACATCACGTGTTGATGCCTTGAAGCAAGCTATTGAAAAAGCAAAATCTTTTGGATTCGATTTACATGGGGCAGTTATGGCCTCAGATGCATTCTTCCCTTTTCCTGATTGTGTTGAAATCGCAAATAATGAAGGGATTAAGTCGGTAATACAACCCGGTGGATCAATCAGGGACAAGCTTTCGGTCGAATTCTGCGATGGCCATCAAATGTCGATGGTTATAACAGGCTTCAGACATTTTAAACATTGATAATTTAGTATAAAATATACATAAAGAAATTAATATGGGTTTTTTTACATTTCTGACTCAGGAAATTGCCATTGACCTTGGAACTGCCAATACAATAATCATTTACAACGGTAAAGTTGTTGTTGATGAACCATCGGTTGTCACCATCGACATGAAGACCGAGAAGCTGGTTGCCATCGGAGAGAAAGCAAGGCAAATGCAAGGCAAGACACATGCCAACCTGAAAACCATTCGTCCTTTACAGGATGGGGTTATTGCCGACTTCAATGCCGCTGAACAGATGATTCGCGGGATGATTAAAATGATTAATCCCAAAAAGAGATTCTTCTCTCCAGCACTCAAAATGGTGATTTGTATCCCATCCGGCTCAACGGAAGTTGAAATCAGGGCGGTGCGTGACTCTTCGGAACATGCCGGCGGTCGCGATGTTTACATGATTTACGAACCAATGGCAGCTGCTATTGGTATCGGACTTGATGTAGAAGCTCCTGAGGGAAATATGGTTGTTGACATTGGTGGAGGAACTACAGAAATTGCAGTTATTTCATTGGGTGGAATTGTAACCAATAAATCGATTCGAATTGCAGGTGACGATTTGACTGCTGATATTATGGAGTATATGCGTCATCAGCATAATATTAAAATTGGAGAGCGGACCGCTGAAGACATCAAGATTAATGTTGGGGCTGCACTATCCGAACTTGAAGAACCGCCAAGTGATTACATCGTACGCGGACCAAATCAAATGACAGCTTTGCCAATTGAGGTTCCTGTGTCATATCAGGAAATCGCTCACTGTCTCGACAAATCAATTTCAAAGATTGAGACGGCGATTCTAAGTGCCCTTGAGCAAACCCCACCTGAGCTTTATGCAGATATCGTTACCAGAGGGATCTGGCTGGCCGGTGGAGGTGCATTGCTCCGCGGATTAGACAAGCGCCTTTTTGATAAGATCAACATACCTTTTCATATTGCCGAAGATCCATTACGTGCAGTTGCACGCGGCACGGGTGTTGCTCTTAAAAACGTTGATAAATTCTCATTTTTACTTCGATAATACTGCGGAACAGGAAGGGCACAATCCCTTCCTAATTTGCTTATGAAGAACTTATTCAGGCTCATATTTCGGTATCATGTCGTTTTCCTGTTTGTACTTTTAGAAACACTGTCCTTATCGATGGTGGTGACTTACAATAACTATCAGCGGGCCGTTTTTTTAGATTCGAGTAATTTCTTTTCAGGTACTTTGTACGAAGGATTTTCTTCTTTCTTTCAAATATTTGAATTTAAACAGGTGAATATAAGGTTAGCAGAGGAAAACAATCTTTTGCGGAATGCCTTACAAGAGCATTTGCTGAAATCGAATCCAGGAACCTACCATTCTTCAGATTCCATTAATCTTCCAAGGATTGCAAAAGATTCTTCAAAAAATGTTGTTTACCACTTCACAACGGCTCGGGTGATAAACAATTCAATTAATCAGCAGCACAATTTTATTACGCTGAATAAAGGACGCCGTGACGGAGTTAAAGTGGATATGGGCGTAATTGCTAATGGTCAGGTTGTTGGTCTGGTGACGAATGTTTCGGACAATTTCAGTACGGTTATATCATTGCTAAACAGTCGCTGGAAGATTAGTGCCAAAATAAAAAGAAATGACTACTTCGGTTCGCTCTCCTGGAATGGTAAAGATTACAGAAGAGTTCAATTGAACGAAATACCTTACCATGTACCGGTTCAAAACGGCGATACCGTTGTTACAACTGGTTATTCATCAAGTTTCCCTGAAGGACTTATGATAGGAACCATCTCCGACTATTCAATTGGAACCGGGAGCAATTTTTATAAAATTGAAATAATGCTTGCTGCCGATTTTAAAAATCTGGTTATCGTGGGATTGGTTGAAAATAAACAGTTGAATGAAATCAAACAATTGGAATCGCTAAATAACAATGGTAATTAATCTGTTCAAATATTCACTTGTTTT
>JANYLE010000104.1 GCA_025363795.1 Mariniphaga sp.
ATTGCAGTAGGACTTGCATCCAAGATTCTGCCACACAATTTTATTGAATTGCTTGATGCATGCATTTCATATCTTAATAATGAGAATTTTGAGTTGTTTCCTGATTTCCTGACAGGCGGTTTTATTGATGTATCAAAATACAACGACGGTCTGCGTGGTGGTGCTGTTAAGATACGGGCAAAAATCGAAAAGCAGGATAGCAAAACACTTGTAATCACAGAAATACCTTTTGGAAGAACTACCTCCTCTTTGATTGAATCGATCGTAAAAGCAAACGAAAAAGGTAAGATCAAGGTCAAAAGAATCGATGATAATACCTCTGCGAATGTCGAGATCCTGATTCACCTGATGCCGGGTATCAGTTCTGATAAAACCATTGATGCGCTTTACGCTTTCACAGATTGCGAAGTGTCGGTTTCACCGAATGCCTGCATCGTCGAAGACGATAAACCAAAGTTTATCAACGTCACTGAAATTCTTAAAAAGTCAGTCGATAAAACAGTTGAACTGTTGAAGTTTGAGTTGGAGATTCGCATGGGTGAACTGGAAGAGCAGTGGCATTTTGCGTCACTGGAACAGATATTTATCGACGAACGCATCTACAAGGACAAAGCTTTTGAAGATTCGAATAACATGGATCAGGCTGTCGATCATATCGATAAACGACTTGATCCCTGGAAGCCAAAGTTCCGGCGTGCGATCACGCGTGATGATATCCTCAAACTGATGGAAATCAGGATGGGACGTATCCTGAAATTCAATACCGAAAAGGCAGACGAATTGATCAAAGGGATTGAGGATAGTATGGCCGAAGTGCTTGCAAACCTTCAGAATTTAATTCCTTATACCATTGCCTGGTACGAACATCTTAAGGCAAAGTATTCCAAAGGCCGCGACCGTAAAACGGAAATCAGAAGTTTTGAAAATATCGAAGCGGCAAAAGTTATCGTTGCCAACGAGAAATTATACATTGATCGCGAAGAGGGATTTATCGGTACAGGTTTGAAGAAAGCCGAGTATTTGTGTGATTGTTCTGATATTGATGATGTGATTGTTTTCCGTCGCGACGGCGTTTATTTTGTGATGAAAGTGACCGATAAAGCTTTTATCGGTAAGAATGTCCTTCATGTTGCCATTTTCGAGAAAAACGATAACCGCACGATTTATAACCTTGTTTACCGCGATGGCAAGGCGGGTGCGACTTACATGAAACGTTTTAGTGTAACAGGTGTCACTCGCGACAAGGAGTACAATATGACGATGGGAACTGAAGGATCGCGGATACTCTATTTCAGCGCCAATCCAAACGGCGAGGCTGAGGTTTTGCGGATCACCTTTAAGCCCAAACCTAAGCTTAAAAAGCTTGTTGATGAAATCGATATGGCTGCATTGGCTATCAAGGGGAGACTTTCGATGGGCAACCTGGTGACCAAAAATGAAGTGCATAAAGTCACCTTGAAGGAAAAAGGATTGTCTACCCTTGGCGGACGGAAAATCTGGTTCGACGAAGATGTTCTCCGGTTGAATGCCGACGGTCGTGGCAAATACCTTGGCGAATTTACGGGTGATGAAAAAATATTGGTGCTTGATAAGGATGGCGGATACCAGGTTTACTCCTATGATTTGGAGAACCACTTCGAAAAGAATCTGTTATCGATCGAGAAATTCCGTCCTGAAAAAGTAGCATCTGTTGTCTATTTCGATGCAGAGCAAAACTTCTACTATGTCAAACGGTTTCAGATCGAAGTAAATGGCGGCAAACCATGTCGTTTTATTGGTGATCATCCGGATAGTAAGTTGATTAGCGTTACGTGGGTGACCTATCCACGACTTGAAATCGAGTTTGGAGGAGAGAAAAATAACCGTGAGAACGAAATCATCGAAGTTGCAGAGTTTATAGGTGTGAAGTCTTATAAGGCAAAAGGGAAGCGTTTATCAAGTTATGAAGTGAAGGATATTCACGAACTGGAACCCATTATTAAGGATGAAGATATTATACCCGAAGAAGTAATTCCTCCAACTGTAGAGGATGATGTCCCTTTTGAAATCAATCGTCCTGCCGGCGATAATGATCCGAGCCAGATGGAAATAAACTTCGACTGATGAGAATCTACCTGGTTGGATACATGGGTTGCGGAAAATCCACAATCGGACGGAAAGTCGCTGATTTATTAGGAATTAGTTTTGTCGACCTTGATAAATACATCGAAGAACGGTATTTCAAATCTGTTCCGGCTATTTTTGCGGAGGAAGGGGAGAAGGCGTTTCGCGAAAAAGAGCGGATATCGCTGCTTGAAGTGTCGCAATTTGAAGATGTTGTTGTCGGAACAGGTGGAGGAGTCCCTTGCTTTTTCGATAATATGGAAGTGATGAACAACAATGGGGTGACCGTTTATATTGCTCCTGATACAGATGTTCTTGCCAGTCGATTGATCAAATCGAGAACTGAAAGACCACTGATTGTCGGCAAATCGCGGGAGGAATTGATTTCCTTTATCAATGACGCTTTGATAAAACGTGCCCCGTTTTACGAAAAATCAAAAATTATTATTCGGGGGGAGAATAATCTTGATCCGCAGCTGGTAATTGACAAGATCAGTCAACTGGAAAAGAATAAATAAGTTATATCCACAAAAAAGAGGCTGACCAAAAGGACAGCCTCTTTTTTGTGGGTTAGTCTTATGCAGCTTGTTTGCTAACGTTTCTATAGATATAGGAATAGAAAATATGTCTTCTTGCAAACCGGACCAATGTTGCTGACCCAATAAACTTGTTGTAAATATTTTTTGGAATTCCAAAATATTCATAGACACTTCCGTCCTGAAAAGTGATTTTCAGTGTTTGACCTTTATAGACGTAGTCATCAATTCCTGATGTAGTTGTCGTTTGGGTGTATTCCTCTAAGTTGAAAGCCTTCGTTTCCGGTGCAATGCTCACTAAAAAATGGTAAGCTTCAATTATATTTTTACTTTTATCTTCAGCTTCGGCTTTGCGTTCATCGTCACCAACAAATTTATCAGGATGCCACTCCTTTATTAAATTTCTGTAAGTACTTTTTAGACCGTTTAAATCTGTGTCGGGAGTGATGTTCAATAATCTTCGGTATTCAATAATGCGTTTCATGAATTTTTTTAATATAATTTTTTCAGGGTGCAAAGGTAATCAAAACTGTTACACTACCTATTTGGAAACTCTCTCTATTATTTCCATGCACATCCGGCCATTATGGTAAGGGCATTTCCAGAATCCGGCTTTATCTCCTTTACTGATTGTTCCTGAAGCCGAAACCGCATTGAACCATTCACCGGCCTGATGGTCGACTATATTTTTATCTATATAGTGCCAACATAGGATGGCCTTGTTTAGGTAACGTTCGTCGCCACTCAGTTCATAGGCATTGGTCAATCCTACCACCGTTTCAGCCTGTGGCCACCAGTCGCGGGAAGTATTCAATTTCCCGTCGGCATAGTCTTTTTCGGCGATCAGAGATCCATCGGGTTGTAATCCTTCGCTGGCAGCATCCGCAATTTTCAGACTAATTTTTTTAATATCATTCAAGAGCGACTGATCACCAAGTACCTGTGCCGATTCGACCAATAACCACGATGCTTCAATGTCGTGACCATAGGATTGAACCGTAGAGGTGCTTTGCCAATTTTCATCGAGAAAAACATTCAAATGGAAGGTTTTCGGGTTGATGATTTTATCTCGAAACAAACAAATCAGATTTTTAAGACGTCCGCCAACTTTAGGATCAGGCCATACCCTGTAAAGATTGGCATAAGCCTCCATGAGGTGAAGATGGGTGTTCATGGTTTTTACATCTTTGGTGCTTTTCTCCCCGATCATCAGGTCGTTGGTGCGTTTCCATTCGCGGTCGAAAACTTCGAAGTAACCATCTGCTTTTGGATCAACCGCATATTTTTCAAGAGCCATATAGATCGCCTTCGCTTGATCCAAAGCTTTCTGGTCGCCTGTGGCACGGTAATATTCCGAAAGGGCATAAATGAAAAACGACTGTGAATAGGTTTGCTTTTTAAGATCAGACGGTTCTCCTTTTGACGTGACACTCCGGTAAGTACCGCCAAACTTCTGATCCACAAAATGGCCGAGAATATAATCCCTGGCCCTCTTTGCCATCGAAAGATAGGAAGTGTCTTTTGTAACGCGGTAAGCTGATGAAAATGTCCATAGAATACGGGCATTCAATATGCCACCTTTTTCTGCTTCAGGATATTTCTTTTCGCGGGAGTCAATTCGCCCGATAAAGCCTCCGTTTACCGGATCAACCATATTTTTCATCCAATAGGGGAGTATATTCTCAGTCAGGTTTTTATTGACTTCTGATTTCAACTGTTTCAACTGAATCAGATTTTTATCGGAAGGATTTTTGTCTGTAGTTGCAGCACCTAAGATTCCAAGCTGAAAACAAAGCAGCACAATCAATGAAATTTTCATGACTGATATTATTTATTCATTAATCGAAGTTGCTCTCTTATATATTTCCCGGCATCTGTAAGTTGTCCTTCACTCCAACCGCCGTTGACTGCTGCGCCAGGTTGTAGCAAACCTGTGGTTTCTTTTTTATCGGTCAGGTTCCAGTTGGCCCAGCTTAACTTGTTTTTTTCCATCCAATCCATCCAAGTCGTCGTCTTTTGACGATTAAATTCCCCGTCACCATTCGATTCGCCAACGCCCCATTCAGTTACAAAAAGGGCAATTCCCTGTTTCATTGCCAATTCTGCCTTTGCACGAAGCTTTTCCTGGTGATTTGGGTCGGAAGCATAGAAGTGAAACGAATAAACCAGGTTATCAAAACCTTTAATTGGATCTGCAGCAGCTACGTCCACATCCTGGTCCCACCTTGGACTTCCAACGACAATTACGTTTTTAGAATCATATTGGCGGATTGTTTTAATCACTTCGATGGAATATTTTTTAACGACATCCCAGTTTTGCTGAGCTGGTTCATTAAAAATCTCGTAAATCACATTTGGAACTCCGCTGTACTTCCGCGCCATGGTGGCAAAAAATGCTTTCGATTCTTCCAAATGTTGATCAGCATTATGATCGTGCCAGTCAATCAGTACATAAATACCGTTGCCAATTGCCTTATCGATCACAGTAGTCATAAGGTCCATCTGCTCTTCCTTATTTTGCAGGTAACCTCCTTCGGGCTGAACGCCCATTGAAGCACGTAGTAGCGATATTTTAAAATCTTTTGAGAGCCAATCGATTACTTCCGGATTGTAGTATTTTTTTCCGGCCCAGAGGCTCCACGATAAAGAGATTCCCCGTAATTGAGGTTGAATACCGGATGCATTCACCATTTGGTTGCCTTCAACCCGCAGCGCACCATGCATTTCAACGGGGCGTTTTACCGGTTGGGCTATTAAATGAATACTACCAAAGATGAGCATTGCTGCAGTGAGAATGGAGAGTTTCATAAGCGTCAGAGTTTTATTAGTGAAAAGAAGGGAAACGATGTCTTTAAACAAAAGTAAGGAATTATGTTGAAATATTCGAAAGTGTTTAGGTTGATGAATCCTTATTAAAGTTTGATTTTTTTATCAGTGCATGGATTGCATTCATTAGAATAAGTTTGATGTTTAATGTACAAGTATTTAAACAACTGCATTTGCAGACAAAATTGACTACTTTTGTCTCAACTAAACAACAGACAAAGCTAATGTGCTTCCTATAAATTAACCACTTATGAGATTCTTTGATAAAAGATTAACCCTTCTTTTCACATTTGTCCTAGTATTGGGCATCGTTTCATGCAGCAAAAAAGGTAATGTCATTACGCCTGTCGTACCTCCAGTGGATGTTGCTATCGATACTCCCAACGAAGTTCCCGATCTTCCGTTTGGCGCATGGACTTCAAAGAATGCAACATTGCCTTCGAATTGCGACAATGTGCCGCAAACTTCTGCGTCGAAAGATATGGATGTTAATGTGAATTTCTCAAAACGGATCACGAAGGTTTCGAAATATGTGTATGGAAACAATGCCAACTGTTTCACAGGATGGATGCAAAGTGATGCTGCTTTGATGCAAAAAATGAACCAGTTAAATATGGGTGTGATGCGTATCCCGGGAGGTAGCCTTTCGGATGTATACTTCTGGGACAGGAAAGGCGTTTACGAAAACTACGCTATCAAATCGTATGATCCGCCGCTCACCGATATTCCTTCAACAATCTCTCCCTGGGCCGGGCAACGGGTTCAGGATTTCGAAAACTGGTCGATGGGTGTTAATCAGTATTACCAGATGAT
>JANYLE010000394.1 GCA_025363795.1 Mariniphaga sp.
TCAAAAGGTGGTTACCTGTCGGTCGAAAAGGCATTGAAGTCGATGACACCTGACGAAGTCACTGAAGAGGTCAAGAAATCCGGACTCCGGGGCAGGGGAGGTGCGGGATTTCCTGCCGGAATGAAGTGGAGCTTTATCGATAAAAAATCGGGATTGCCCCGCTATCTGATTTGCAACGCAGATGAAAGTGAACCTGGTACTTTCAAAGACCGATACCTGATGGAAAAAATCCCGCATCTTTTAATCGAAGGGATGATTTGTTCTTGTTACGCATTAGGTGCAAATACCGGATATATTTATGTGAGAGGTGAATACAAATACATAATCGGGATTTTGAACAAGGCAATTAATGAAGCCTATCAAGCCGGATTTTTGGGTCAAAGGATATTGGGAAGTGCATTCAATCTTGATATTCACGTACATTCAGGCGCTGGTGCTTATATTTGCGGTGAAGAAACTGCAATGATAGAGTCGCTCGAAGGAAAACGTGGAAACCCTCGGATAAAACCTCCTTTCCCGGCTTTAGTTGGATTATATGGCTGTCCTACTGTGGTCAACAACGTGGAAACCCTTGCGAATGTTGGTTACATCGTAAACAATGGCGGTGAAAAATTTGCACAGTTTGGTATAGGTCGAAGTACAGGGACAAAGCTGATTTCTGCCTGTGGAAATATCAATAATCCTGGAGTTTACGAAATTGAGTTGGGTCTGAGTGTCCGGGAATTTTTATACGACGAAAAATATTGTGGCGGAATCAAAAATTCAAAAGAATTAAAAGCTGTTATTGCTGGCGGTTCCTCAGTCCCTATTTTACCGAAGGAACTGATTCTTAAAACGACTGCTGGTGAAGATCGGTTGCTCTCATACGAATCACTTTCCGAAGGTGGCTTTGTGACCGGAACAATGTTAGGCTCCGGTGGGTTTATTGTGTATGATGAAGATGCCTGCATCGTCCGAAACACCTGGAATCTTGCCCGATTTTATCACCACGAATCCTGTGGACAGTGTTCTCCTTGCCGGGAAGGTACCGGATGGATGGAAAATGTGTTGCACCGAATCGAAATCGGACAAGGCAGAACGAAAGATATTGACCTTCTGGTCAGCATTGCCGCCAAGATTGAAGGTAACACGATTTGTCCCTTGGGAGATGCGGCAGCATGGCCGGTAGCTAGTGCCATCCGTCATTTCAGACACGAATTTGAGTTCCATGTGCAGCACCCCGAAATAGTTGGCAATACCAATCACGGATCGATTGAAAAATATTTGGAAAAAGTTCAGTAATATGTTTACAGTAACAATTGATAATCATACCATTGAAGTTGAAGAAGGTACTACAATCCTTCAGGCAGCACGTTTAATCGGAGGTGCAGTCGTTCCGCCGGCTATGTGCTACTATTCGAAATTGAAAGATTCGGGTGGTAAATGCAGAACTTGTTTGGTGAAAGTGGCGCAAGGTTCAGCAAAAGATCCGAGACCAATGCCCAAACTGGTGGCATCGTGCCGTACTCCTGTAATGGATGGAATGGTTGTTCAAAATATTACCTCTCCGGAGGTGATCGAAACGCGCAAAGCAATTGTTGAGTTTCTGCTGATTAACCATCCTTTGGATTGTCCCGTGTGCGATCAGGCTGGTGAATGCGACCTCCAAAACCTTAGCTATGATAATGGAAACGAAGCATCGCGGTTTGAAGAATCAAAGCGGACCTTCGAGGTGATTGATATCGGGGATAAAATTCAGTTGCACATGAACCGTTGTATTTTGTGTTACCGATGTGTTTATACTGCTGATCAATTGACCGATAAACGATCACATGGCATACTTTACCGTGGTGATGTATCTGAAATTTCAACTTATATTCAAACCGATATCGAAAACGATTTCTCGGGAAATATCATTGATGTTTGTCCCGTAGGTGCTTTGACTGACAAAACATTCCGTTTTAAGAACCGTGTCTGGTTTCTGAAACCGATGAATGCAAGTCGCGAATGCACAAAATGTTCAGGGAAAGTCACTGCCTGGATGAGGGGGGATGAAATATACCGCGTTACCGGAAGAAAAGATCAATTTGGTGAACTGGAGGAGTTTATCTGCAATGAATGCAGGTTTGAGAAAAAAGAACCTTCCGACTGGACCATTGAATCTCCACGAACAATAAAAAGGGCATCAGTAATTAGTCAGAATCATTACGAAAGGCTGAAAAACCCGTCAGTGATCCTTCCGCTTCAGGAGAGAATGGGTGAAACAACAGATAATGATTTGAATATAAACAACGATAAATAATCCTAGGTTATGGATGGAAATTACATCCTTTATAAATTCATTCTGGCTTCTGCGATCCTGCTCATTAGCCTTTTAGTCGCTATGTATTCGACGTTATTCGAGCGCAAACTTGCCGGTTTCTTCCAGGATCGGCTTGGGCCGAACAGAGCTGGTATATTTGGAATATTCCAGCCATTAGCGGATGGGTTAAAGCTTTTTTTCAAAGAAGAATTTATGCCGGGTTCGGCAGATAAGTTTCTGTATATTCTTGGTCCCTCGCTGACAATGATGATCGCTTTGCTGACAAGTGCAGTAATTCCATGGGGAAATAGTATCATTATCAACGGAGTAGAATATAGTTTGCAGGTTGCTGATATCAATGTCGGGGTTTTATATGTTTTTGCCATACTTTCTATTGGAGTTTATGGTATCATGATCGGAGGCTGGGCTTCGAATAATAAATATGCGCTGATTGGTGCTGTTCGTGCCGCTTCGCAAATGATCAGTTACGAACTTGCGATGAGTATGGCCATCATTTCCATTGTGATGATGAGCGGTACACTGAGTTTAAGTGAAATTGTGAACCAACAACATGGTTTCCACTGGAACATCTGGTACCAGCCATTGGGCTTTCTGCTGTTTCTGGTCTGTGCTTTTGCCGAATGTAACCGTTCCCCGTTTGATTTACCTGAGTGCGAAACTGAACTGATTGGCGGGTATCATACCGAATACAGCAGTATGAAACTTGGGTTTTATCTTTTTGCTGAATACATCAACATGTTTATTTCATCGGCAATGATTGCTACCTTATACTTTGGCGGGTATAATTTCCCATTTATGGATGATCTTGGTTTATCGCACAATGCCATAACAATGATTGGCACTATTGTATTTTTTATCAAAATTTCCTTTTTCGGGTTTGTATTCATGTGGGTGAGGTGGACCTTACCGAGGTTTCGTTACGATCAGTTAATGCGATTAGGTTGGAAAACCCTTTTGCCTCTGGCTCTTGTGAATATTGTAATCACAGGATTTGTCATCATGTTAAAAAATCACAGCTAAAATATGTCATCAGCGAATCAACATATAGTTTCATTGACAGGTCGAAGCAAAGTTGCGTCGAACAAAAAAATGACTTTCATGGAGCGGATCTATTTGCCTGCTATTATGAAAGGGTTTGGCATAACATTCAGTCATTTATTCAAAAAGAAAGCGACCATTCAATATCCCGAAGTTACAAGGCCAATTGCCGAGATCTATCGCGGCAAACATGTTTTGAAACGAGATGATGAAGGACGGGAACGATGTACAGCCTGCGGTTTATGCGCTTTGGCTTGTCCCGCAGAGGCAATTACGATGATTGCCGCCGAAAGGAAACCGGATGAAATGCATCTTTACAGGGAAGAAAAGTATGCTTCTGTATATGAGATAAATATGCTGCGTTGTATTTTTTGCGGATTGTGCGAAGAGGCTTGCCCGAAAGAGGCGATCTTTTTGACCAATGAGATTGTTCCTTCAGATTATGAACGATCCAGTTTTATTTACGGGAAAGTTATTTTGGTCGAACCCATCGATAAAAGGGTGGACATCAGCAAACGCCAAACACCGGCTGTTTTAAATTTTAAAAAAGATAAGAATCAGTCACACAATATTTAATTCAATTACGATATGGTCTTTTCGAGGTATCTTTTTTTCATCTTGTCTTTCGTCGCCATTTATGCGGCACTAAAGGTTTTGATTTCTAAAAGTCCGATGCATAGTGTGTTGTACCTTACGCTGGCCTTTTTCGCCATCGCGGGTCATTACATCTTGCTGAATGCACAATTTTTGGCTGTGGTGCATATTATTGTTTATGCGGGAGCCATCATGGTTTTGTTTATTTACACTGTGATGTTATTGAATCTCAATATTCAGGGTGAATTCCCCAAATCTAAATTTGCAAATATTGCTTCCACAATTGCCGGTGGTCTGCTGTTGCTTACACTGATTGCCATCTTTAAATCCTATGATCTGAAGGTCATAGCCAACCCGGCCTTAAACCAGATCGGACTTGTGAAAAGTCTTGGGAAGGTTTTGTTTGAAGACTATTTTTTGCCTTTTGAACTTTCTTCTGTCCTTTTTCTGGCCGCGATGGTCGGTGCAGTGATGTTAGGGAAAAAAGATATTTATTAAAATTTAAAATATGCCGGATACAATTCAAAACATGCAAGTTATTCCGCTCGACTACTATATCTTCTTTTGTTCGGCACTGTTTGCCATAGGAGTAGTCGGGGTACTGGTTAAAAGAAATGCATTAGTTATTTTTATGTCTATCGAGTTGATGCTGAATTCAGCGAATTTGCTTTTAGCCGCCTTTTCAGCTTACCGGAACGATCCGGCAGGACAAATATTTGTCTTCTTTATCATGGTAGTCGCTGCTGCTGAAGTGGCTATCGGGCTTGCTTTGCTGGTCATGATCTATCGGTCGACCCATACTATTGATATCAACGTGCTTAATAAATTAAAGTGGTAGCGCTAAACAAACTGAAGTATGATTGAAAAAATTTGGCTTGTTCCTTTGTTTCCGCTGATCGGATTTTTGGCTATTGCTTTTAATTTCAGGCGATTCAAAGGCTTATTGTCGGGAATTATTGCCTCCTCGGCGGTATTTTTATCTTTTATTGGTTCAATGATCTTGTTCCTGCAACTATCTGCAGGACAGGAAGCAATGACCGTGGACCTGTTTAACTGGATTCACTTCAACAACCTTTCGATTCCATTTTCTTTTTTGGTTGATAAGCTTTCTGTGTTAATGCTTTTGATTATCACCGGTGTAGGTTTTCTGATCCATGTTTATTCCATTGGGTATATGAAAGAAGACACCGGTTTCAACCGGTTCTTTGCCTACATGAACCTTTTTATCTTTTTCATGCTGTTACTGGTATTGGGATCCAATTACCTGGTAATGTTTATCGGATGGGAGGGGGTAGGTTTATGCTCCTATCTGTTGATTGGGTTCTGGTTTAAAAACCAGGATTTTAACGATGCTGCAAAAAAGGCATTTATCATGAACCGCATAGGCGACCTTGGATTTTTGCTAGCACTATTTATGCTTATACTGCAATTTGGCACATTGAATTTCAGCGATATATTTAGCAAGAGTCAAACCATCCTGGTAGGTAATTCCACGATCACCATAATCACATTGCTCCTTTTTGCTGGAGCAGTTGGTAAAAGTGCACAAATTCCACTTTTTACATGGCTACCCGATGCAATGGCAGGTCCTACTCCGGTATCGGCCTTGATACATGCAGCAACGATGGTAACCGCCGGTATTTATATGATTGCACGTTCGAACATCCTTTTTGTTCTGGCACCGGTCACGATGTGGACAATTTCACTGATTGGGATTGCAACCGCACTTTTAGCGGGAAGCATCGCAATTTTTCAAACAGATATTAAAAAGATTTTGGCCTATTCTACCATCAGCCAGCTTGGATTGATGTTCGTAGCACTTGGAGCCGGAAGTTTTACCGCTGCAATGTTCCACCTTACCACACATGCTTTTTTCAAAGCGTTGCTCTTCCTGGCAGCCGGAAGCGTGATCCATGCTTTGAGCGGAGAACAGGATATTCGGAAAATGGGTGGTCTGCGACACAAAATACCTGTCACTTTCTGGGTCTTCTTCATTGGTTCATTGGCTATTGCCGGAGTTCCACCTTTTGCGGGATTCTTTTCGAAAGACGCGATCATGCTGGGTACTTTCGAATCCAGTCCGGTATTATGGATCGTTTCCGTTTTGGTTGCTTTGATGACCAGCTTTTACATGTTTCGACTGCTTTTTACCGTTTTCTGGGGCAAAACAGTTGTTGCTGAAAATAAGCATCATCCGGTCCATGAATCACCTAAAAGTATGACTATTCCCATGATGGTTTTGGCTGCGCTCTCTGTATTTGGGGGAATGATTGGTATTCCACAGTTACTGGGTGGCAGCGACAGAATTCAAGATTATCTCGCCCCAATCTTTGCCGCTTCTTCATCTATTTTAAAACAGCATCCGTCAGAGGTTAATGTATCGTCCGAGCTGGCATTGATGTTGGTCCCGTTGATTTTGATTTTTATAGTAATTTATGCTGCATATCTTCTTTACGCAAAGAAACGATTGGTTCAACTTGAAGATAAACCTCGCTCATTCTTTGAGAATCTGATAACCCGGAAATTCTACTTTGATGAGCTCTACGAAGTCACTATCCAACAACCTATTTCCCGGTTATCCATTTTCTTTCATGATGTAATCGAAATAAAAATGATTGACAAATTGGTCAATAATACTGGTAATATGATTGTTTGGGCGGGAAAAAACATCCGTTATGTCCAGACTGGAAATGTTGGGGTTTACCTGTTCTTTATGGTGGTTAGCATTATCACGATCTTATTTTTTAACCTCTTTAATTAAGCGCAAATGTTATTGGGAGTTCTAATTACCGTACCACTGATCTTCTCG
>JANYLE010000400.1 GCA_025363795.1 Mariniphaga sp.
CCTTGAATCTTTCAAAATACAATTTTTCCTTCCGGAAGATTGAACAATCGGGGTTGTAAAACGTCTCCTTACTAATCATCTTAAGACAAATATTATTAATATGAAATGAGCATGGTAGACTGTCATAAAAAGTATTGCCATGAGCATGAGTGTGAAATTTTAAATTCCCTGACTGATTAAATTAAAAAATTGAATATTAAATGTTTAACTAAAATAATTACGTGTGAAAATACCTGATCCACATATCATTGTTATTTTCGGCGCTTCGGGCGATCTGACAAAGAGAAAGCTTATCCCGGCGATTCACCAGTTGTATATCAATCACCTCCTCCCCGACAAGTTCGCAATTATTGGTACCAGCAGGACACCGCTCACAGATGAAGAGTTTCGCAAGCGGATGATCGAGTTCTTACCACCTGAAGGAGAATCGAATGCAAAATTTCTGGAGAATATCTTTTACCAAACAATTGATTACGAGCTTCAGGACGATTATTCGAAACTGGGAAAGCGGTTGGAAAGCCTGAAGGAAAGCTTAAATATCCCGGCCAATTATTTGTTTTATCTATCCACGCCACCCAATCTTTACGACGTAATTCCTGAAAAACTGGCCTTGGCCGGTTTGAATACCCAATCGGATGGATTCAGAAGGTTGATCATAGAAAAGCCTTTCGGGACGAACCTAAAAAGCGCCAAATTACTTAATATTAGCCTCTTAAAAAATTACGAAGAGAATCAGATCTTTCGAATTGATCATTATCTCGGTAAGGAAACTGTTCAGAATCTCATGGTTACCCGATTTGCAAATGGAATTTTTGAACCTGTCTGGAACCGAAATTTCATCGAAAGAGTCGAAATTACTTCTGCCGAAAGTCTTGGTGTGGAAGGGCGCGGAGGTTATTACGATCATTCGGGTGCCATGCGCGACATGGTGCAAAACCACCTGCTGCAAATGGTGGGAATGGTTGCAATGGAACCACCCGTAGTGATTGAAGCAGATGCGATCCGCCATGAAGTGATGAAAGTCTTTCAATCTTTGCGACCGATTAAACCGGAAGAGATTCAGCAACATGTAATCAGGGGCCAATATACGGCCTCAACAATTAAAGGGGAAGCAGTTGCCGGCTACCGCGAAGAATCTGGCGTTGATCCCGGCTCTCACACCGAAACTTATGTCGCGATGAAATTCTTTATCGATAACTGGCGGTGGGCCGGAGTTCCTTTCTTTATAAGAACAGGAAAGAAATTGCCGACAAGGGTGACCGAAATCGTCATCGAATTTAAACCCACGCCACATCATTTATTTGATCAAACCGGTAACGATCAGTCAAAACCCAATCAACTCATCATAAGAATACAACCTGACGAAGGTATTTTACTGAAATTCAATACAAAAGAACCAGGAGCGGGATTCAAGGTCAACCAGGTAAATATGGATTTTCACTATTCGAGTCTTACTGATATTCAATTACCAGCGGCCTACGAACGTCTCATACTTGATGCTTTACATGGCGATGCAACCCTCTTCTCGCGAGGGGATAATGTTGAAGCTGCATGGAATTTTATTCAACCCATTCTTAATGCCTGGGAAAACGATCCTTCAATCCCCATTTATGGTTATCCGGCAGGAACATGGGGCCCGCTCGAATCGGACGACCTCATCGAAGGGACAATGACGTGGCGATATCCTTGTAAAAATCTTTCAGATGACGGATTGTACTGTGAATTATAGGCTATGCTGATTAAATCATTTATTCATACCAGCAAAACTCCGGAAGATCTGGCAGAAGCATTTGCCCGGCAGTTAATTGCATGGATTAATGAAACGGAAAGTGACTCCTTTCACCTCGCTTTATCAGGAGGTAAAACACCTTCGCTTTTGTTTTCCCTTTTGGCCGAAAAATATACCCATTCAATGCCTTGGCAAAAAATCCATTGGTGGTGGGGTGACGAAAGGATGGTTGCTCCGGACAATGCGGAAAGTAATTTCGGGGTAGTCAATCAATTGCTTTTTTCGAAGATTACATTGGCTGCGGACCATATTCACAGGATCAGGGGTGAAGCCAACCCTATTGAAGAGGTGAAAAGATATGGATTGAAAATCAAATCGTTGGTCCCGGAAAAAAATGGCTGGCCGGTTTTCGATCTGATTATGCTGGGATTGGGAGACGATGGACATACCGCTTCAATTTTCCCGGATCAGGTGCAACTATTGGAATCGGATGAGATCACCGCAATCGCTTTGCATCCTGCCACCGGTCAACAAAGAATTACCCTGACAGGAAAGGTGCTCAACAAAGCGAAAAGAGTTACTTTCCTGGTTACAGGAGCTTCGAAGGCCGTAATTTTTGACGAAATCACGCACCAACATAAAAATGCAGTAAGCTATCCCGCATCCCATATTCATCCTGACGGTGAACTTCACTGGTTTGTGGATGAAGCATTAAAGGAAAGTATCTAAACCAGGTTAATCAAATCCGTTAGTCGTTTGCACACTTTGATGGACACTCTCCTCATTTCTTAAATGTCAGCATCCATTTCTTGAACGTCAATGCTCATTTCTTCAATGTCAATGTCCATTTCTTGAACGTCAGCATCCATTTCTTGAATGTCAATAACCATTTCTTGAATGTCAATGATCATTTCTTGAACGTCAACGTCCATTTCTTCAATGTCAACGTCCATTTCTTGAACGTCAATGCTCAT
>JANYLE010000152.1 GCA_025363795.1 Mariniphaga sp.
CTCACCAGGTTTATAGCCCTGACTAAAAGAGATTTTCATCCCTGTAATGGCAAACGTTCCTTCAATCGTCAGATCTTTTGCAATCAATTCCGGCGCAGTACAAAACTGGACCGGGACATCATTGTTATTCAATTTTATCACAAAAGTATCCGCCCCTTTCGCGATATCGACGAAAAAGGTAAAGATGAGCAATATGAGGAATTGAATTCTCAACTATTTGATCAGGAGAAGTATTTCATAAACTGTACCCGTTCATACATAGCCGGATTGGGAAGTTTTGAATAGCTAAGTCTTCCGCGAAAATCAGAGATCTGCTTGAAATTCCATTTTTTCATAAACGATTTAAGGAACTCAAGGATTTCATCGATCTGACCAAACCCATTCAAATAAAGGGTCGAACAGATCTGTCCGACAGTAGCACCGGCAAGCAACAGTTTAACAAGCGCTTCCCCATCATGAATTCCCGTTGACGCAGCAATATCAATATTTTTTATCTTACCAGAGACGATTCCTGTCCAGCGAAGTGAGTGACGAATATCAGCGGGAGAGCTATAAATCGACGAAGATGTCAATTCAAGTGTTTCAAGTTCAATATCGGGTTCGTAGAACCGATTAAACATCACCACCGCTGCGGCCCCGTTGGTCTGAAGTTTATCCACCATCCCGACAAGATTGGTGAAATTATTCCCGATTTTCATCGCCACGGGGATTTTAACCACTTTGCGAACATCTGACAGTATATCGAGGTACCTGAATTCCAAATCCGCAGAAGAAATTTTCCGGTTAGTCGGAATAATAAATGCATTAATTTCCAAAGCATCCGCACCGGCTTTCTCAATCTGGCGCGCAAATGATATCCATTCGTCACCCGAAATGCAATTGACACTGGCAATAACAGGAATACTTACCGACGATTTAGCCAACCTGATTAAATCAAGGTATTGCTGAACATTGTTTTGACGGACATAATCCGATATATAGTTTTCATCCCCAGGCGGATTGTTGTGCTGAATATCTTTGCTGATCACCTTGCTCACCTCGTTATTGATCTGCTCCTCGAACAGCGATTTAAGCACGATCGCCCCGATTCCCTTATCATGCAACTGAACGATTTTGTCGATCGAATTAGTCAATCCGGAACTGGATGCTACCAGCGGATTTTTAAGGGCAAGGCCCATGTAAGTTGTTGATATATTAGGCATACTAAAATTATGAATTGCGTTAGCAAAAAAATAGTTCATCCAAAATAAAGGCACTCCCAACTTTTGTCAAACCAAACTTCAGGCAATCCTTACGCGCCCAATGTCAGCGTTCTCCAAAAATGGTACTGCCAATCCTAACCATCGTACTGCCATTTTCAATGGCATATTGGTAATCGTGCGACATTCCCATAGAGATTTCGCGAAAGTTATCATTTCCGCCAAAGAAAACATCCTTTAGATTTTGAAATATAGTATGAAGCGTTGAAAATTCTTTTTTTATTTGGACAACATCATCGGTATAAGTTGCCACACCCATCACTCCGGCAATCGTAACATTATCAAATTCAGCATTTTTAATGGCAAATGTCACCTGAATTGCTTCCTCGGGTGAAAACCCAAATTTAGATTCCTCATTTGCGATATGAACCTGAAGAAGACAGGGGATCACCCTCCCCTCCCGTTTAGCTTCATCATTGATGATCGTTAAAACTTTTAAACTGTCAACCGAGTGAATCATTGCAACAAAGGGAGCGATAAACCGAACTTTATTTGATTGAAGATGACCAATAAAGTGCCATTCAATATCTTTTGGCAATGATTCCCATTTACGAACTAATTCCTGGACTTTATTCTCACCAAAAATCCGCTGCCCTGCCTTGTAAGCTTCCATTATCTCCTCGTTACTCTTTGTCTTTGAAACAGCAACAAGTTTAACACCCTCAGGCAGTGATGAACAGATCGTATTTAAGTTTTTTTCAATTGTCATTTCTCTTAATTTTCATTCAAATTTAGAAAAAAGCAGCTAATTACAACATCCAATACAAATTGAGATTCGTCGTTTGTATTTGTTAAGCCACTAAGCCGTCCATGCTATTTTTTTTAACTTTACACCCGAACAGAGTTCGTTTGATTTCAATAAAGATCGCATGAAGAAATATCTTATTCTATTACTGATTGCCGGATGCTCCCTGACCGGTTTCGCGCAACCAAAAGATTTTAAAACAGAACTCTATATAGGGGCTTCAGGAGGTATGACGTTCTCGAAGGTGAGGTTTTACCCCAATATCATTGAATCATTTCAGCAAGGAAATTCCGGCGGGATTATGTTCCGGCTTATATCGGAACCTCATATCGGTTTCCAGGTGGAGGTCAATTACACACAGAAAGGATGGAAAGAAGATTCAATAGGCAACGCTGGTGACACTAAAATTGGCTATTCGCGGATCTTAAACTATGTGAGCATGCCAATAATGACGCATGTTAATCTTGGCAATAAAGCGTTTCGTTTTACAATTAACCTGGGTCCTGAAGTGGCTTATATGTTTTCAGAAGAGGAACATCTTACTCCCGCATCGACTGTGATATCTGCAGAACAGGGATTTCGCACTTACGTTGGAAAACCCACCGATACTCAGCTTGATTTTCTTTTTACGTTTGGCCTTGGAATGGAGTACCACCTGAAAAAGGGAGGTGCATTTGCACTCGAAGGACGAGCCTATTACAGTCTTCCCAACCTTTTTAATCCTGACAATTACCCGTATAAAGTCTCTCAAAGTAACGGGGCACAGGTTAAACTGGCTTACCTGTTTCAAATCAACAAAAAGAGGAAAGCGGCTAAATAATTTGCAAATGGCATAATTCGTCGTTCCGGCTTTCTGAAACCAGAGCTGACCATCTGATTCTCTCCGATAATACCTTTCACTATATAGCTGATCAATGCCATTCAGTAGATGATCTGTTTCATTAAATCGGTGACGCGTTCCACCATTTAGATGAGTTGTTACACGATATAGATGAATTGCTACACTGCATAGATGAGTTGCTCCACAATATAGATGAATTATTACACCGCGTAGATGAGTCGTTACACCGCGTAGATGCAATGTTACGCCGGCGTAACAATTCATCTACAAGCTGTTATGATCGCCCTGAATTTAGGGGAAAATGAATGAAAAAATGAATAAAAGTACCGAATTGTCGTAACGGAAATAAGGAAGAACCTTTCGGGAAACAGGATGATCGGGGACGACCAAAGTAACGAAAGACGAAATCAGCGGAATGAAGCAATAAAAAAGGCGACCAAATCTGGCCGCCTTTTTCTAATATTCGTTATTCAAGTTCGTGTACTACCAAACCAGATCTGAGCTTAGGCTCAAACCAGGTGGTTTTTGGAGGCATTATATTACCTGAATCGGCAATGTTGATCAGTTGCCTCATCGAAACAGGATAGAGCGCAAATGCGACCTTCATATCGCCACCGTCAACTCTTGTTTTCAATTCGCCCAAACCACGGATTCCACCAATAAAATCGACCCGCTTATCAGTTCTCAAATCTTTTATTCCCAGAATTTTATCCAGGATAAGACTCGATAGAATTGTAACATCAAGAACACCGATAGGATCATTATCGTTATACCGGCCCGATTTGGTAACTAATTTGTACCATTCACCGCCAAGGTACATACTGAATGTATGCAACTGATCAGGTTTGTAAATTCCGGTACCAACTTTTTGTATTTCGAAATCTTCGCTAATCTTATCAATCAGTTCAGCCGGTGAAAGACCATTCAAATCTTTAACCGTACGGTTGTAATCGATAATTTTTAGTTGATTGTCGGGGAAATGAACAGCAAGAAAATAGTTATATTCCTCATCACCTGTGTGATTCGGATTTTTGGCGCGTTTCTCATTACCGACAAGGGCTGCTGCTGCTGTGCGATGATGACCATCGGCAACATAGGTAGCCGGAATTTTGGCAAAAAGTTTCACAATCTTGTCAATGGTCTCATCATTATCAACGAGCCAGAAATGATGTCCAAATCCATCTTCCGCCACGAAATCGTATACGGGAGATTGGGTTGCCACAATCTCAGCGACGATATCATCGAGCGCTTTTACCGCAGGATAGGCAAAAAACACCGGTTCCATATTGGCATTGGTAATCCGGACATGTTTCATCCGGTCTTCCTCCTTGTCGCTGCGGGTTAATTCATGCTTTTTGATCACACCATTCAGGTAGTCATCAACAGAAGCACAACCCACAATACCATATTGGGTTCTCCCCTCCATGGTCTGCGCATAAATATAGAGCGACGCTTTTGCATCCTTAACCAGCCAACCTTGTTTACGCCAAAGATTAAGATTTTCGGCAGCTTTTTGATAAACCGGCTCCGTGTGTTCATCGGTTCCGGCCGGAAAATCTATTTCCGGTTTGATGATATGCAACAAAGTATAAGGATTGCCTTTTGCTTCAATCCTGGCTTCTTCCGAATTTAAAACATCGTAAGGGCGAGAGGCAACCTTTGCTGCCAACTCAACAGGAGGTCGTATTCCTTTAAAAGGTTTTAAAACTGCCATCGTTAATTCTGAGCTTCAAATTCTTTCATTGCATTCACCAGCACAGCCACACTTTCAATTGGCATTGCATTGTAGATTGAAGCCCTGAATCCGCCAACACTGCGGTGACCTTCGATACCGAGAATGTTCAATTCTTTTGCTTTGGCAAGGAATGCTTTTTCAAGCTCTTCAAAACCCGGAGCCATTACAAATACAACATTCATTTTTGAACGGTCTTCAGGATTTGGAACCGGGCAAGTGAACATTTTGTTCCGGTCGATTTCATCATAAAGCAATTTGGCTTTGGCAATGTTTTTTACTTCCATCGCCTTGATTCCACCATTTTCCTTCAGCCATAATAAAGTCTGAAGTCCGGCGAATACAGAAAGTACAGGAGGCGTATTAAACATTGAAACTCCTTCGATATGTGTATTGTAATCAAGCATCGTAGGAATTGGTCGGCCAGTTTTACCCAACGCATCTTTGCGAACAATAACGAGAGTTACACCGGCTGGAGCCAGGTTTTTCTGTGCACCGGCATAGATCAGGTCGTATTTCGAAATATCGATCGGACGACTGAAGATATCGGAAGACATATCGGCAACCAACCTTACAGGTGCATCAATATCTTTGTAAATCTGGGTTCCAAAAATGGTATTATTCGTTGTAATATGGAGATAATCAATATCAGATGGTATGCTTACATTTTTAGGAATGTAATTGTAATTTTTATCTTTCGAAGAAGCAACTTCAACAACTTCGCCGAAAAATTTAGCCTCTTTAAGTGCTTTTGATGCCCACACACCCGTGTTGTAATAGCCAGCTTTCTTTTTCAGCAAGTTAAAAGGAACCATACAAAACTGCAGACTTGCCCCACCCTGAAGAAAGATTACTTCGTAACCTTCGGGTACTTCGAGCAACTCTTTTACAAGCGCTATCGCCTGATCCATTACGGCAACAAACTCCTTACTCCTATGCGAAATTTCCAAGACAGAAAGGGAAGTGCCGGCAAAGTTGATAACTGCTTCAGCAGTTTTCTGAATTGTGAAATCCGGAAGAATAGATGGACCTGCGTAAAAATTGTGCTTTTTCATTTGAAGGAAATTAAAAGTGATAAATTTTATAACTTGTTATAATTGTGTCTATTATCGTGAAACAAATAGCTTATCCGACTAATAGTTGCAAAATTAACACATTTGTCAGAAACATGACAAAAATCAATAAAAAATTAAACCTATGTAATGAATCCTTAACATGTGGCTCAATCTTAAATAAACGGCGTCTTAACAATTTTGGCCTTTATCCGTTTGTTGCGGATAAGAATATAAATTTCAGATCCTAATGCACTGAATTCGTTTTTAACATAGCCCATACCAATCCCCTTTTCAAGTACCGGCGACTGAGTTCCGGAAGTAACAACACCAATTACATTGCCTTCAGCATCAACAATTTCATATCCATGACGCGGAATACCCCTGTCGATCATTTCAAAACCTTTTAACCGGCGCGTTACACCTTCATTTTTCTGCTTTAGAAACAGCTTTTTATCTGTAAAATCTTTTGCATCAGTAAACTTTGTCACCCAGCCAAGTCCTGCCTCAATTGGTGACGTGGTGTCATCAATATCATTCCCGTAAAGACAAAAACCCATTTCGAGTCTCAATGTATCGCGGGCACCAAGTCCGATAGGTTTAATCCCGTCATCCTTGCCTGCGGCAAAAATGGCATCCCACATCTGCTCTGCATATTCATTATAAAAATAGAGCTCAAATCCTCCGGCACCGGTATATCCGGTCGCAGAGATGATAACATCATCAATGCCAGCAAAACGTCCAACTTTAAATGTATAATATTTGATGGACGAGAGATCTACATCGGTCAATTTTTGTAGAATCTTTGTCGCTTTCGGACCTTGAACGGCCAACTGGCTAATCTTACCGGATGCATTCTCCAATTCCGCACCCAAATCATTCTGCGATACGAGCCAATCCCAATCCTTTTGAATGTTCGAAGCATTGACAACCAGCATATATTTCAGAGGTTCGAAGTAATAAACCAATAAATCGTCAACAATCCCACCTTTCCCATTCGGCAAACAGGAATATTGTGCCTGTCCTTCGACTAAAACCGAAGCATCATTGGTCGTCACTTTTTGAATGAACTGCAATGCTTTAGGTCCTTTTACCCAAATCTCACCCATGTGCGATACATCAAATACACCGGCGTGATTACGTACGGTCATGTGTTCATCTTTAATGCCAGAGTATTCGACCGGCATTTCAAATCCGCCAAATTCTACAATTTTCGCATTGCAACGTTTGTGTATTTCGTAAAATGGAGTTCTTATCATCTTATTGTGGTTTAATATTTTTTCCAGTGCAAAACTAAATATTTTGACGCGACTAAAAGCTGAAAAATCTCACATCGCTTTTAATTAAAATGACTAATTTTGATTGTTTAAAGAAATATCCTCATCAACCTTAAAAAAGATCATGTCTCATACCGATTTGAAATATTTGAAAAATATTACTGAAGGCGATACCGAGTCAATGCGCGAGATAATCCTTCTCTTTATTGAACAGGTTCCTGAATTCATTGAGAATCTCAAAAGAAATCTTGCTGATGGGAAATACGACGAACTTGGAAATGAAGCCCATAAAGCAAAATCCTCAGTCATGATTATGGGAATGGAAAAACTTGGCCACGATTTAAAAGCCCTTCAGATTGCAACGATCAACAAAACTGGCCAGGAAACCTATCCTCAGCAGGTACAAAAATTTGAGGAAGAATGCCTTGCCGCTGTTGAAGAGCTGAAGCAAGAGCTCAGTAAACAAAAATAGCCCGGTTATTGAGGCTTCATTTTTAATACCTCTTCAGCAAATTTATTGGTGGCTGTTGCCACCTCTCCCACACTTTTTGAAGTAAGATAGCAGGCGATAACATGTCCTCCTGCCTCCGGGAAAGCTTGTGCCCTCTTTTCCGTTTCGGGAGTTGACACTTGCTTAAACATTTCCAAAGCGGCTTTTATGTCGACTGTCTGATCCTGATGCTGCTTATCTTTAAAGTAATAGCCCATAAATAAAGGGCATTTTACTTTTGCGAAAATCACCTTTTTCATGGTTGCATCTATTAACTGTTGAAGATATACAGGACCTTCGGCCCTGTACCTGCAATACCAGTATTTACAAGGCTCGCTTGACGGGTCTTCTTTCGATTCCCTGAAATCGCCGCCAAAATTGAGCCGCGCAACCTGTAACCCCCATGGTTTGGACAATAAAATTGAAGCTTTGCTTTTGATCTTAATATTAGGAGAATAGAGAATAAGCCCGTAAACCATTTCCGGGAAATCGGCAGCCAGCTTAAGCGCTAGGGTTCCGCCAGTTGATGTACCCATGATGATCACCTTCTGACCCAACTGTCCGGCAATCACCAAAGCTTGTTTAGCCGATTCATAAAGTCGGTCAGGTGTCATATCAATCAATGGATTATCGGTAATCAAACCATGTGATGCAAGTCGTGACAGGTAAGCATTGCAGCCATATCGTTTTGGAAAATCTTCGTTTACCGGATATCCTTCCATGCGACTGGCAGAAAAACCATGCAAATAAAGAAGAACATACTCGGTTTGAGCGTGAGTAGAATCATTGGCCCAAATGATTTTTGCCTCGTTACCAGGACGAACTTTTTCAGCTGCTTCCAAATGAGATACATATTCACCAACATTCCCTGCAACGACAGGTAACATCCTGGTTAGTTTCGGTTCAGGCATTACAGGACCGTAAAAATAGGTCACCGATAGCAGAATCAATATTCCAAAAACGATTTTAAGTGCTTTCATGGATTTGCATTTTTATTGTTCGTCAAACCTAATTACTGCAGTTCTTTTCCTTCCATCCATCAATATTTCCAATTCATTCTTAAACCTTACATGCTTAACAAATTTCCCCTCCCATATCACTTCCTGTTTTTCCAAAAGATCAAATTTAACGAAATCTGTACTATTAATATCGGGTACCGAAAAATATCCGACATTCATCGAAGTCACATTGTGAAAGAAATGAGAACCGAGCGAAGCATCCAGAGGAAAATTGGGCAATCCTATTTCAACGATAACCTTGGCATTGTTTATATTAGCCCAATTAACGGGAATTCCTGTATATTCGTCCCTTGTTCCCCAGCGACCAGGTCCGATCAACACATATTGCTGGTTATTGGCATTAAAAACTTTATTAATCTCGGCTATCTCGCCGGCAATTTCGCGTGTTTTGGTTCTGTCGAAATTCTTAACGTCAACATATATAACATCGGAGATACCTGACAATCTGCCATTCCCCATACCCTTTGTCGATAGCAACAAAAGTTTTGAAATGTCGAGCGCACCAATTTCAATTTCGACATCCACTTCGCGTCTGATTAATGGTTTTAGCTGGAGCAGGTAAAATGTTGGCCATCCGTTCTCGCCTGGGTTCAAATCAAGCGCGAATTCCATCTCGACAGGTGAACCCATCGCCTGTTTAAAAAGTTTCATCAACAATAACAAAGTATCAGAAAGCAGTACATGCTGATATTCAAGAATATTCGCAAAGTTGATAACCCGGGTTCCGCGGGTTCCGATTCCGGGTGTGATGCAATCATTTTCAAGACTGTAGGTCGAAGCACAGTGTTCAAGTACACCATCTTTCTCTGCTTCGGCTATTTTATATTTTAGAATCGCCGCCATTTCGCCTTCTTCCGAAAGATCAAAACTGTTATGTGTCATATCAATGGCATAAAACAGCCGTTGCGAATCCCTGATCTGATCCTGAATAGAATTGTTGTTTAATGCCGGGTATTTGGGAGAGAATCTAAAAGCTTTTTCTCCACCGACTACCGCTTGTCCCAAACCTACCGCAATCACTGCAAAACCATCCTCAGGTTCCATATAAGAGTAGGGATAGTAATTATAGGATTGGGCAACCCCGCTGATATCGACATAGAATTTCTGATTGTGCTCCTGCCCTACAACTGGTTGCAAAATAACAGCCATCTTCTCCTCTTCAATCTTATAGTTGATCGCATTAAAATAGGCTCTCGCATCATCACTAAAAACAGATGCATAAACAAGCTTAACTGCAGTTCGAAGCTGGGCGAAGCGAACATTTTCATCAGGATGGTTATTGGGAATCAGATAGGTAGAATAAACGCCCGAAAAGGGTCGAAGTAACGAATCTTCAAAAAGCCCGGAGGATCTTACAGCCAATGGCGTTTTAACCTGGCGTACATATTGCCATAACCTTTCTTTTAACGTGCTGCTTAAAGTCGCTTTCAGAAATTCCTCCTTCACTTTCTTGTAATCGGTCTGATGATAAGCAACGTCATACAGGTTATTGACTTCCAAAAACTTATCAAACTCAATGGCGCCTATAATTGCAGTAGCAGGCATCCGGATGTTGATACCTGGAATCAGCGCTTTCATATCAATATTTTCCATCATATTGCACATAAAAGCCAGGCCTCTACCCTTCCCGCCAAGCGATCCACGTCCCATCCGGACGATATAGCGACTTCCGTTTACCAATAATGGATCAAAATTGATAATCCTTCCGCGGTTTCTCTTTTCCTGAACATCTGAGAAAACGCCAATACAGATATCCCTGATCTTTGAAGGATCATCAAATTCGTCAATTTTATAGGGAATCAACCTTTCGGCAATATTAATTTCTCCACGAGCCATCAACCATGTCGAAAAATCATTTGACTGCCCGTGGTAAACAAGCGACTCTACAGGTACTTGCTTGATAAGCTCCTCAAATTCGTGGAGATTTCTGGCAACACCTATCTGCTCTCCATTACCATTGCGGAAGATAAAGTTACCAAAGCCTAAATTACTATTAATAAACTCATTAATATCATGACTTAGACTATCGGAGTTTTTGTTGATAAATCCGGCCCGGATTTCGTCCGCTCTGACGGAGTTTGAAACATCGTGCGACTGCAATAAAAGCGGAATCGGATATCGGAGATTTTGCTTCACAAATTTGAGCAGTTCAATCCCTGCATCTTCATCATTGACACCATTCCGTGAAAATTTCACATCAGATATCACACATAAAAGATACTCCTTATACTCATGTATTACCTGCAACGCATCCTCATAAGTACTTACCAGCAATACCTTAGGACGAGCCCTGTATTTGAATATCTTATGCAGTTCATCGGTAGATTCATCCGAGACCAAAGCCTGCGTCTGCGTCATTACACTGGCAAAAAGCAACGGCAAATAACGGGAATAGTATTTTATGGAATCTTCAACCAATAAAATAATCCTTACACCGCCAAGCCGTGTGTCTTTTGCCACATTCTTTTTGTCCTCTATGTATTTGATCATGGCCAAAAAGACATTCGAATTCCCGTTCCAAACAAATACCCGGTCGATAGCCGGTATTTTTGAAGCCGCAATTTTAAAATAACGGACATCGCTGTTATTATTGACGAGCAATAAAATAGGGATGCGGGGCTTTGTAGAGTTGACCTCATCGACTATCTTCAGTGGCATCTCTTTGTCAACTCCGGCCATGATGATAACAAGGTCAAAATGGCGCAGGTTTAGAATCTTGTTGACGTCTTCCTGTGTATTAACACTTGTAAACCTGGGAGCCGCATATAAATTCAACTGCAGGTATTCGCCAAATATTTTATCCGAAAACTGCCCTTCTCTTTCGATGGCATAGGCATCATATAAAGTAGCAAAAAGTAAAACCTCCTTCACTTTATTGGGCATCAATTCCTGAAAAATGTCCCTGTCGGTTTTACGTCTTTTATAAATTGATGATATTGAGATATTTTCGAATTTTTCCATGGATCAATTTGGTTAAATCTTAACAGCTTTAAAGATAATTAAAAATAGACCAAAAACAGAAAAGGGGCACAA
>JANYLE010000233.1 GCA_025363795.1 Mariniphaga sp.
CCAACGCATTTAAATTCACAGGAAAGGGTGGTAAAATAGCCGTTAATCTTTCGCTTGTTTTCGATTCGGACGAGAATGAACTCGCCGGCGATTCGGCCGAGAAACGGATCATCGAAATTACTGTAAAAGACACAGGTATAGGCATTTCGGAATCAAACCTTGAGAAGATATTTACGCGCTTCTTCCAGGTCGATGAAGGTGGTTCACAGACCGGGACTGGTATTGGTCTGGCTTTGACAAAAGAACTTATCAAACTGCATCACGGGCAAATCTTCGTCACCAGCAAAGAGGGAAAAGGATCGAAGTTTACAGTACAACTCCCTTACGAACTAAACTTAGCCGAATCATCAGAACTTCAACCATCTGCAGATAAAATAGAACCTGAGAATCCGATACCAGAGGAGCAACTTTCCGAGCAAATGTCAGCAGGGCAAAAGATAATGCTTTTGGTTGATGACAATGCCGATGTACGCTATTTTGTGAAATCACACTTCTCCTCAACTTATCATGTGTTGGAAGCCGCAAATGGCGTGGAAGGTTGGGATGTTGCACTGAAAACCATTCCGGATATCATTATCAGTGATGTGTTAATGCCTGATATGGATGGATTTGAATTTTGCCAAAAGATCAGAAAGGATGAACGCACTTCCCATATTCCAATATTATTGCTCACGGCCCTCGGATCGCGCGAGCACGAAATCGAAGGATTAAGCCACGGTGCTGATGATTACATTACCAAACCATTCGATTTGGGGATTCTCCAGACCAAAGTGGAAAATATCCTTTCGGTTCGTCAGTCGCTGAAACAAAAATACATGGGTGAGATGCTACTTCAGCCCAGGAATATCCTGCTCAATTCGCCCGACGAACGGTTTCTGCAAAAAGCAATTGATGTAGTTGAAACCAATATTGCCGATCCTGACCTGGATATCGAAAGATTTGCCTCCGAAATCGGCGTCAGCCGGATGCAGCTGTACCGCAAGCTCAATGCGCTGACAGAAATGACTGTCAAGGAGTTTGTGAGGAATATCCGGCTAAAAAGGGCTGCCCAGCTTTTGGTTCAGAAAAAGATGAATGTTTCTGAGGTAGCCTATGCCGTCGGCTTCAAGGATTTATCTCATTTCCGGAAATGTTTCCGCCAGGAATTCGGCATGAGTTCATCAGAGTATATCGAAAAGCATACGGCTAATTTAAGCTAATTCTATTTACGGGGCATTTGCATCTTTAAGTCTGCTATCGGGGCACTTCTGTTATGGGGTCGTGACTCATGTAGCTTTCAAATGCAGGTAAAAACAGGTAGTAACCCGTACCCAATCCAAACACTTCTTAAAACTTAAATTCCCCGATGGGGCTCGCAATAGAAAAGCTTCGACAAGCATCAAAATGGGACCGTTCTATTAGAGTTACTCTATTCGGGCGAATAGAGTTGTTCTATCCGAGGCAATAGTGTTTCACTCTTTTGACCTTCATTCTCTGCCTGAGTTCTTCAGCAGTCCCCACTTGGCGTAATCGATTTCTGCATTCTTTCTTCCAATCAATCGTCAATTGAGGCAATCAAATTGTCCTCCTTCCACCCAAAAATACCCTCAGCAGTTTCGTAATAATTGCCTAAACCTTGCTTTATGAATTTTTAACACTTTCCGGGGAGCAACATCCCTAACCAAATCATCTAATAAAAACATTTCCAATTCCGTACACAATTTCTCTTCTTACCGATGTTATAGGCACACCCGTATTTTGGGAAATATAACCCGCTGCTGATACGTTTGTCCCCCGTTAATGATACGGATTAAATGGCCTGCCAAATGCCAATAACGTAGTTTTACATCGTCACTCTCCGACATCTTATGAATGTCCGAAGTGCGAAAACCAACTACGATCAATCATACTAACGCGGGAAAAAATGACACGATTTTGGATAATCCTTACGGGATTTCTAACACTGCTTCAACCTGGTTTTGCCCAAACTCAAAAAGGGCGAACCGCCGGACTTGAGATGGCTATTAAAATGGCCGATTCGGAAATGAAACAGTTCCCCGAACCCTGGACAGTTGATTACAATCCCAAACCAGTATGGAATTATACGCAAGGATTGGTCGCCCAGGCAATGATCCAGGTTTGGAAAGCCGGCAACAACAAGGCATATTATACCTATGCCAAAGAGTATGCTGATAAATTTATCGATTCAAAAGGGAATATCTCGGGATATAAAATTGAAGAATACAACATCGATTGTGTCAACTCAGGTAAATTCCTTTTTGATCTCTTTGAAAAAACAAAGGATGAACGGTATCGCAAGGCGATCATTCTCCTTCGCAATCAGTTAAAAACCCAACCCCGCACGTCAGAAGGTGGTTTCTGGCACAAGCAACGCTATCCCAATCAGATGTGGCTCGACGGATTGTACATGGGTGCTCCTTTTTATGCACAGTATGCAGTTGCATTTAACGAACCCGCAATTTTCGATGATGTTGTGAATCAATTTATAATCATCCACAAACACACCTTTAATCCTGAAATTGGGCTGAATTATCACGGCTGGGACGAAAGCAAAACCCAGAAATGGGCCAATCCTGAAACTGGCTGCTCGCCCAACTTCTGGGGTAGAGCGATGGGGTGGTATGTTGTGGCATTGGTAGATGTGCTCGATTTTATCCCCCGGGAACATGCAGGACGTGCCAAAATTCTTGAAATCCTGAATCAGGTAGTCGTTGGCGTCAAAAAATACCAGGATCCAAAAACCGGGTTATGGTACCAGGTACTTGATCAGGGCCAGCGCGAAGGAAACTATCTGGAAGCTACTGCTTCGTCAATGTTCACCTATGCATTACTGAAAGCTTCCCGCAAAGGCTATATCAGTACTGATTACAAAGCAATCGCAATAAAAGCCTACAACGGAATACTCAAAAATCTCATTCAGAATAATGGTGACGGAACCATCAGCCTTACCAAATGCTGCTCAGTTGCCGGTCTTGGAGGAAATCCCTACCGTGATGGATCTTATGAATATTACGTCCATGAGCCCGTACGGGCCAATGATGCTAAAGGGGTTGGTCCTTTTATCATGGCATCACTGGAGTATGACAGGAAATAGAATAATCGTTCTTAAAATCAAAATAAACTTAATAATTATCTATGATGAAAATGAAGCAAAGTTTTCCTGGAAAGGTTTGCCTGTTAGCACTGTTTGTAATTTGTACGGGCGTACAATTATTTGCCCAGAAAGTTACAGGTGTGGTAGTTGACGAGTCAAATACGCCGCTGCCAGGCGTAAACGTTATTGTAAAAGGAACTACTAATGGCGTAATTACCAACAATGATGGTAGTTACACAATCACTCCGGCAAATTCTCTTAAAGATGTTTTGTCGTTCTCTTTTATTGGTTTTGAATCAAGCGAAGTAAAGGTCAACGGACAAAAAGTGATTAATGTACAGTTAAAAACCAGTACCCTTGAAGTTGAAGAGGTCGTTGCCATTGGTTATGGCGTGATAAAAAAACGGGACTTGACTGGTTCGGTATCATCCATTAAGTCTGATGTTATCGCCAAAACCTCATCAAGCAATGCAATGCAGGCAATGCAAGGCCGCGTAGCAGGACTCGACATTCAGCAATCAGACGGACAAGCCGGCGCAGGGCTTAACATTAACCTCCGCGGATCACGTTCGATTACTGCCACTAACAGCCCATTGATTATGGTTGATGGTGTGGACTATGGCTCGACACTTGACCTTAACCCTACCGATATCGAATCGATGGAAGTGTTGAAAGACGCATCTTCTACTGCTATTTATGGAACAAAAGGTGCAAACGGCGTAATCATTATCACTACCAAGCGTGGGAAGGTCGGTAAAACCAAGGTAAACATCAACAGCTATTTATCATCAAATCAGGCTGCCAATGTACCGCAAGTAATGTTTGGCATGACCGAGGTTAACCGTCGTATCGATGCTGAACGCTACAAAAGAGATCAAAAACTTGTCCTGGCCGGAACTGGTACCTGGGGCGATTCTAAGGTAGCAGCATCTGATGTTTTGGGAAGTTCGGCTGCCAATAGCCTTCCATACTCTGAAATGGATATTTATAACGATGGATCATATACCGACTGGGCAAATCTTATCCTCCAAAAAGGACTGACGCAAAACTACGAAGCTTCGGTATCGGGCGGAAATGAGAAAACCAATTTCAATCTTTCTCTGGGAACCATGTATGATGCAGGTTTGCTTCGTAAGGACCAGATGGATCGTTACAATGTAAAGGCAAACCTTGACCACAAAATCAGCAACATATTTAAAGTAGGAACAAGTTTGTTGTATACCTATAAAAATCAAGACCAGCGTGCCA
>JANYLE010000277.1 GCA_025363795.1 Mariniphaga sp.
TGAAATCAGGTGGAAAATCGATCTAAGTGACGGGACAAGGATTCCTGCTCTGCCAACACCGTATAACACAGGTCAGCCTTCCACCTATGGAATGAACCTCCATTTAACAGGCGACGGAGTTAATTTCAGCACGCTTACCCACACGATAACTTATTGGATTGTAGATTGCTCAGGAAATGAATCACTGCCAAAAACCCGGACAATCATCATCAAACCGCGTCCCAAATTGACAAAAGGGAACAATTAATCATTCAATACATCTTCAAGATAAATCATAAAATAAATATAAAAAATCATGAAAAAACAAGACAAAAAACCGACCAATGAGGCTGCAATCCTTCAACTTACACCACGTACCCGGAAACAATCAATCGTGAACCCGTTGGCTGTGCGACCGAATCAGAACAAATGGAAATGGCCGCCAGGCATTTTGAATAGTTCCGGAAGGTTTTCCGGGCAGGACCCTGATCCACAGCAATCACCTACAAAATCAACGAATAAGAAAAATAATACGAATAAAGGACAATCATATATCAATATTATGAAAAAGCAAATTTCAATTTTCACGTTTATGATAATGGCACTGCTTGCCATTAGTATAGGCACCGCATTTGGGCAAAAAGCAGTCCATGATTCTGATCCCGAAACAAATGTTTTAACAAGCGATGCCTTGCATCCTGTTGCCGGAAAAACGTACAATTATTCCATTTCGATACCAGCAGGGGTAGCAGGTAACTATACCTGGTGGTCAACCAAAGATCCAAATTTTATTAGCAGTCAAGGGAATAACAACCTTTCAAGCAAATTTGCCGTTGCACCCGGCGTTCTTAATGCAGCGACACCAACCGTTTATGGAGTTGCCAGTACAAGAAACAATGTTGACATTGCATGGTCCTCAACGCTACTTTTGAATACAGGTTACCAGGGTGTTGCACCTGCAAAGACCCCAACATTTGTGGTTGTGCAGTTCGATGCCACGTCGGGAAGTTGCGCCAATAACCTCAAAGTTTATGAGCTCAATCCCAAAAACGGATTTATGGTCGATATCAGGAACCTGAATAATACAACTTTTGCAAAGGCTGCTTATGACGACAACACCTCAATAACACAATGTATTGATAAAGTGTCGAAAGCCGCTTATGATCCGGCTACACACAAAATGGTTTATGAGTATGGAACAAATATCTTCTATTATGAAGTTGTTGCCGCGAATTTCTCAGAATCCTATAAACCGTATCTAACTTTTACAGGACTTGACCCAGTTCAATCCTATAAAATTGAATGGACTTACAATAAGGACTTTACCGGTCTGCAATCTTATACTTCAGGAACGACTACTGTCCTGACTGATGCCCCCGATAACTCAACCGGTGTTTCGATCTATGTTAAAGTTACGGTCGTGAATCATAACTATGAAGGGATCGCGGACAAGAAAGTCACATTATCGCTTGACGGACAGAACAAAGATGGCAGCTGGGATATCGTAAATTCGACTGCTGCAGAGACTGCAGCTGCAGACCTTAATGATTTCGCGGTTCAAACACTCAAAGCACGTCCTGGCGTTACCGGAACGACGACTGCAGCAACTGCTCCAACCAATATAATTCCTGGAAATGAAAGTAACAATCATGCTGGTGAATAATTGACGGTTTGTCTGTTCAATAACACCCAATTTCTACCGTTGGCCAAAACCAATTCAAGAGATATGGTAAGACAGAACAGCTATATGGAAAAATAGGAATGCTGAATTACGATTCAGAAAATTTTAAATTTTAAACATTGAAGTTTAATCTCTTTTATATTGTACGTCGTGCCTGGGTAGCGTTGCTGCCTTTGCTGTTGGCTATGGCTCCTGCCATGGCCCAGACTGTCGTATACGAGGGTGTCACAACACAATTAAATATCCATGCAATTGCAGGCAATACTTACGAATGGAAAATCTATAATGACGCCACGCTGGATTTCTCTCTTGAGTCGAGCCCCGGGTGTCCGGTTACTTCCGCAAATTTCACAGTTGGTAATACCGGACCAAGCGTTGAAGTAAAATGGTTAAAACAAGGCATCTATTTTTACAAGGTCACTGCCCACGATGCAGCTCATTGTGCCATGAATCTGAAAGTCGGAATGATTACCGTTCTCCCGATCGAGACAAAGGCCGTAATTACAGGGGCAATCGTCACCGGGGCATGCCGTGGAGTAACGCTAAGCGCTTCGAATTCGGTCGGTGATAACTATGAATGGTCATTGGTCGGACAAGGTGGTGCATTATCAGCAACGACGGGTCTTAGTACCGAATTTAAACTACCCGACAATTATAACGGTCCGCTGCCGGCAAATTTCCAGGTGAACCTTTTGGTCAGTGACCATAACGGCCATTCGGACAATACAATTGTAACGATTAAGGTAGAACGACCCCCGCATGCCAATGTTTACCTGTCGGGTAAATATGAAACGGATGGAACCATGCTCGCTGACGGATCAATTTCGACAGCAACGAAACCTAATTATACCTGGTATACCACAAATGGCGGAATTGTTGGTCCCAATAACCAACAGGCAGCCAAATTGTATGGAACCGGTACCTACACGTTTAAAATCACTGACATTTATAATTGCCAGGATGAATATAGTTTCCCGATGAAATTCGACCAGATCATCGCGCGGACTGACTATGCAAGGATTTCCTGGGCACAGGAAGCAACTATCAACGTATTGAATAACGATGATTTGTCAGAAGATTATATAATCGGTCCCGTAAAAATAACCAAACAACCTTTACTCGGCGAGGCAAAACCGAATCCCGACGGTTCTGTCACCTATACGCCTCACGATAAACATTCTGGACACGACCAATTTGACTATCAGATTTGCGATGCAGTTCCCAACTGTTCATCGGCTACTGTAACGATCGATATCTATGACAGCCCCATAACGCTTCCGGAAGGATTGTCGCCCAATGGTGACGGGAAAAATGATCTGCTTATATTCGAGGGACTTGATAAATATGGTCCGTCACAACTATCAGTTTTCACGCGTACCGGAATTCTAGTCTACAAAAAAGATAGCTACGATAATACCTGGAATGGTGCTGTCCAAAAAGGGTCAATAAACATTGGCAATCTCGTTCCAACAGGAACCTATTACTACATCCTCAAATTAGGCGATACAAACCGGACAATCAAGGGGTTTATCTACATCGCCTATTAATCAGATTAAAGCCATCCCGGCTTTTCTGGCCTCATTCTCAAATCCTTTTATTAAGAATTGCTTTCGTACATGTGTTACGGGTTAAGCTCATTTACCCGATTTTTGACACTCCTTGAAGGTAGCACTTCCGGCAACCGCCGGACCCAATTTAGCCATTGAACGGAAGCTTACTGAACCGCAACGGAAGTCTACTGAACCTCATCAGAAGCCTACTGAAGGTCATCGGAAGCTTACTGAACCGCATCAGAAGCCTACTGAAGGTCATCAGAAGCTTACTGATCGTCATCGGAAGTCTACTGAAGGTTATCGGAAGCTTACTGAAGCCGAATGAAAAATAAACAGGGGGGCTTCTCCAGCTATACCTTGTCGCAAACAACTATTCTCTAGCTAGTTATAAATTACAGGAATTAAGAAACTTCAGGAACTGCTCCCCTCACTTGTTATAGATGATAGGATAAAAGCCTGGGAAGACCTTTAAAACCTGTGATATATATAATTATTATCCAACTATTTATAACAACTCAGGCGTAAAATGAAGCCAAATTTGCAGTTATAGTATTTAATTATTTTACACAAACAAATATTGTAAAGAAAACCGAAAGCGTTGTAAACTTAAATTGGCACTTCACCAAAATCAGCAACAATCAATTCCCATATTTAATATTTCAATCACTTAAGCCATAAATCCATTCCAATATCCATACATAACCAATAGAGTGCTTCGGCATAAAAGAGTCTAATTCAATTATATATTAGAAGATGATTAATTATCCCAAAATATTTTTCGAATTAGCACAAAATTGTCATCCAAATCGGGTAACAATTGAGGATCCTTCCCTATTAATATTAAAGTCCCTAATTATCCAATATGGCAAGTTATTTTCATTTTTGTAAATTTATTTTTTACGTTCTTCGCATTATTGCAATTATTTATCCATCTTTGTGATAAATATATTTACTCGTTAATCAGATTCAAAAAGTCAATCAGCAACTTACAATGCCCATACTAACGTCTGGAACAAAGAATCTTTTGCCTTGAGATCACCAAAAAAGACTATCTGATAATCCAAGTTATAGCCTTTTTTATATTGCGAAATAGTCGAAAACACAATTACAAACAATGGAACAATTTAACATTTTGCATACATAATTTGAAAAGGAATACTATTTATTATGCCGTCTGTTTTTGCCATATTAGTTCCATTACGGCTCTTCAAAGGGGAACGTTTTTTCGTTTCATCCGGGAGGATAAAATCCTGTGTAAAAAAATTTACAGCATTTGTTTCAGCTTTTGACAGCCGTCGGCCTTTGTGCCGGCTCTCTGACAAATCCCGTTTGTCAGGTATTCGACCTTTAATGTTTCTATGTACGGCGATACTTTCTTTAGCCATCGCCACAAATGCCCAAACCACTCAAACATACAATAGCGCAGGCACTTCTACTTTTATCGTACCCAAAGGCGTAACAACCATTAGCGTACAAGCCTGGGGCGGTGGCGGATGCAGTGGTTACAACACGGATGGCAGAGCCAGGGGTGGCGGTGGTGGCGGTGCCTATACTGAAGGAGTAATCAATGTCACACCAGGCGCTTCAATTACAATTGTCGTCGGAGCCGGAGGCATCTATAGTAATAACAATACAACAACCGATGATGGTGGTGCTACATCAGTCGGTACATTGGTTGCCAATGGCGGATCAAGAGGAATTATTGGTAATAATGTAACAATAAACGGTGGCACGGGAGGTACGGTTTCCACGAACCCGGGCGGTATTGCATCTTTTTTATCCTATGCCGGTGGCACGGGCGGAAGTGGCTATGTTGCCGCGGCTAATGGCGGCGGCGGCGGTGGTGGTGCATCAGCCTCACCGGCTGGCGCAGGTGATCCCGGCAGTAATGGGACAGCAGGTGGCGGAGGCGGAACAGGCGGTACAGGAACAGCCGGTGGCGGTGATGGCGGAAGAGGGGCAGATAATGACGGGAGACCAAATAGTACCGATGGAGTCTCACCCGGTGGCGGTGGTGGCGGAAGAGGCGATTATAGTGGCGGTGACAGAAATGGCGCAGCAGGACAGGTAATTATTACCTGGACCGTCCCGGCAGGTTATTGCGCAGGTAATGCGACTGAAATATACAGTAGCCAGGGCGTGACCAATGAGAATCTTTCACTAAGTGCTCCTGATAATTCATTTGTTACTCTGGCAGACCAAAATGACCAATTGGCACTTAAGCTTGGTGATTTACTGAATGCAGGTGGAACGATTGATATCACCTGGAGAAGAAGTGCCT
>JANYLE010000309.1 GCA_025363795.1 Mariniphaga sp.
GAAGGCTGGTCAAAAGTTAATCGAAGCAAAACAAATGCTTGAAAAAGCCATAATCCATGCTTCGGCAGTTGACCAGCAGGTAGAAATTATCACTACAATCAGCCAGAATATACCCAGTGGGATTAAAAGGGTAGCAACTGAGGTATTCGCAACTGAGATTATCATTGGATTTGCTTTGAAAAAGCAGTTTACAGATCTCCTTTTTGGGAATATTATCAAGTATATTGTTGAGAATACCAACCAGGCAGTCTGGGTTTGCAGTATTTCGCCTTACATTAGTCAACGCGGAAAAATTGTGGTGGTGTGCCCGCGTTACGCTGATCGGGAATATGGCTTTAATCTGTGGCTGAACCGCGTATTCAGGCTTGCAAGTACGCTAAAAGTTTCAGTCGATTTTTTATCAACTCCCCAAACATTCAGGCATGTAACAGAATACATCGAAATCAATAAAATTGCAACTTCCACAAAACATATTGAGTTTACCGACTGGAACGATTTTCTGAAAATCGCAAACTATATTCAGCCCTCTGACTTGGTTATCATCACACTTCCACGCAACGGAGGTGTTTCGTATAAATTCAATCAGGAAAGTATTCCACGACAGATGGCCAAAAATTTCGAAAATTATGATTTCATCCTTATCTACCCAAATGAGGCGGAGGATAATCCGGAAATGATGTTTTCTGACGATTTTGACGCCAGCCTTATTGGAGAAGGGTTAAATCAACTTACCAAAAAAGCCAAATCACTGACTGATGTTTTCCGGAAGAAATAGATTATATTTAATATTCTAATAATCTTGATTATAGAAGTTCATTTTCAGCCATCGTTACCTTTGCCGATTCAATTTGTAAGTTATGTGGGCACTCTTTGCCGTTGCTTCGGCGCTGTTTCTTGGATCTTATGACGTTTTTAAAAAGCTTTCATTAAACAAAAATGCTGTTCTTCCGGTTCTTTTTTTCTCAACACTTACCTCAGCCACGATCTTTCTTCCATTGATTTTATTATCAACTTATTATCCTGACTCATTAAACAAAGGTCTTTTCTATATTCCTCCCGCCCCACTTGCCCAGCACGGATATTTCTTTCTAAAATCATTGATCGTTACAGCCTCCTGGATTTTTACCTTTTTCGCTGTCAAGCATCTTCCGTTAACGATTGTCTCACCAATTCGGGCAACAGGTCCGGTATGGACACTATTCGGCGCGATAATCATCTTTTCAGAACATCTCACACCTATTCAATGGGCAGGTACCGCAATTACCCTTCTCTTTTTTTATCTGTTCTCATTAGCTGGTAAAACGGAAGGAATACACTTTGCCTCCAATAAATGGATTGTATATATAATTGCAGGGACATTGCTGGGGTCCGTCAGCGGGCTTTACGATAAATTTTTGATTCATAATTTCGACAGGATGGCAGTACAGTCCTGGTCATCAATCTATCAGGTTGGACTCCTTGCACCAATACTATTATTTCTCTGGTATCCCAAAAGAGATGAAAACACCCGCTTTCAATGGCGATGGTCGATTCCCATGATTGGTCTTTTCCTGGTAATTGCAGACTTCCTCTACTTCTATGCAATCTCAATAGATGGATCGCTGATCGGCGTGATATCAGCTCTTCGGCGCAGTGGGGTAATCATTTCATTCACATTTGGCGGATACCTTTTTCATGAAAGGAATATTCGTAAAAAAGGGTGGTTACTACTGGGAATCCTGGCAGGAGTATTAATTTTGTTATTCGGAAGCAAATAGCGACTATGGTTTAATCACTTTTGTCAAAGCACCTGGAATTTGAATAAGATCGTAATCGTGATCATAGATCAGGTATTTATTAATCCAAACACTCACAAACTTCTCTTTATATTCCCGTAATCCTTTGTAATGCGAAAAACCTCTGATTTTTTCATACGCAAACTTCATCGATTTCTCTTTGAAAGTATGCGGGTCATTAAGCCCTGACATAGGAGCAAAACCCATATTTGCAAATGAATATCCCTCTGATTTCAAATGCAAAAACATTTCAACAATCAAAAAATCCATAACGCCATTAGGGGCATCGCATGTTTTGCGAACCAAATCATAAGTTCCCTCTCCTTTGATAAAATCAGGAATAATATTTAGAAATGCCACAATTTTTTCTTCTGAGTTTTCAACAGTAATAAGTGTCTGCTGTTTCAATTCATCCCAAACAAACATTCCTTGCGAGAAAATAATTTCACTCCTGCCAGTGTCTTCCAACCATTCATCAGATACAGCCTTAATTTTTTGAAGTAATCCATCCTTAATTGGCGGTTGGTGAATATTGGTTTTATATCCGCGTTCCCTGACTTTAGACAATGCATTACGAATCGACTTTTTAGAACCACCTTCCAATGTAAATTTATTCAGATCAACCATCCCCTCCTGTCCCAGAAACATGATCTTCTTTTTCAACCCCTTATAGATTGGGATATCACATTCCGGAACACGGTAATACATGCTTTTTAAACCATTTTCGTAGCAGAACACATCAAACTGCCTGATACATTCTTTCATCTGCTCTGCATCCTCAGCAACCGGACTTTCGAGAACAACAGCAAAATTACCGGCCGGGCGATACGAAATAAAGGCATTTAAACCCTCCGGCTCAAAAATCATTTTGTCATGATAAGTTTTAAAATAATCGAGACTCGATTTGCCATATTTGCTGACCAACTGTATCGGCCGTTCAAGCTCTTTCGCTGAAGGAAAATTCTTGAAAAAATAGGGGCGTATCAACGTATAAATTAAAAATCCAAAAGTTAAAAATCCGCTGATATTGATAGAAAGAATAAATTTTCGCGCAAAATTATCTAGGGGCATCAAATCATAACTTCCAACCAGAAAATAGTTTTCGATAGCGTAATGGACAGATTGCCA
>JANYLE010000325.1 GCA_025363795.1 Mariniphaga sp.
GGAAAGAACCAGAAAAGAAAAAATTCACCGGCAAAATCAGAAAACGTTACTTCTCTTTGCAATTCAACTGTCTTAAAAGTCTTGGCTACAAAATACAAACAATAAAAAATGCAGAACATTGAGAATAAATGTAATGGAATAATTACACCAAGAAGACCACCCATCAGGCTGGTATCTGGTTCTCGTACGGTTTCAAAAACTCCATTAAATATTGTACTCATAGCAATAGAAATCAAGAGTATATAAATCAAGGGTGTAATCAGCAATATTTTAAATTTCTTTACTTTCATTTTCACATTACCTGGAACTTCGCTTTGTAATCCAACTCCAATTGACCAAAACCAGCCTAACAATCCACCGATACACAAAATCATAATGACTGGAAATACTCTCATCATGATCATAGGGTCATTCCCAAGGAATACCATAGGTGCCGTTAGGATCTGAATTATAAATGGTAATCCAAATGTCATCAGGAAAATCTGCCAGTGTTTTGCTTTTAAAAAATTCTCAATCATTTTATTTTCAGTTTAGTTTATCAATCTTCTTTTTCTTTGCATTCGGTTTCCTGTTTCGCAGTTACTTAAGGCGGGATTTAACCGGTGAACTTCCTGCGAAGTATTGCTTTTCAATTTATTAATTTCCTTTCAACGAAGCGCAACCATCAGCTTTTCAAAACCGGAAATATTGCTTTTGTCGTTGCAAACGACAGACAACGAACTCCTCGTTGCAAACGAGGAGGATCGGGTTGCCTATTCTCTCATTTATAAATTTGTGAGAGTTATAAAATTTATAAATTTTCTTCCATTCTTAGTAACACGATCCCCAAGCAAAGCCCACCCATGACTTGATGTCATCGCCGAAAATATATTACTGTCGGTGTTCAAGAAACCGTAATTGTAAAGGTCTTTAAATCCCAATTTGATTATATCAAGCGTCACATCATCAATTACAAATGGAAAGAAATCACTAAATCCTCCTTGTATTTTGGATTCATCAATCTGCTTAAATTTCAAATATTCATGAGGTGATGACATAAAAGTTAAAATTTGAATATGAAGTAATGATAAACTCTCAACTAAGTTCAAGTAGTATTCTTTCTCATTTTGCGATACATCATAATCTGTTAAAGAATTTATCAATATCGCTTTATATGCAATTATTTTTTCTTTCTGATAATTCTCAACCGCACCTTTAAAGCACTTTTCAAAAATGAATGCGAATTCATCTGTTAAAATGTACTTTTCGTTTATTTCTGTTTTTACGTTTTTTATGTCGTTGGCTAAATTCTGAGCAAACTCTTCAAGTCTTAGCTGTCTTTGAGAAGGAATGTAGTCAGAAATTAAAGAAGAAAGTCCACCAGTAAATGGTGCAGTCGCTAGAACAGCTTTGAATATATTAATAATATGCTCTGCTGACCCTGATTTTCTTAATTGCATTTCAATCTTGTCTATATTCATTGTATCATTTTTAAACCTTTAGCTAATGCCTTGCATACATGCAGAGCGGAATTTAACCGGTGAACTTCCTGCGAAGTATTGCTTTTCAATTTATTAATTTCCTGTCAACGAAGCGCAACCATCAGCTTTTCAAAACCGGAAGTAATGCTTTTATCGTTGCAAACGACAGACAGCAAAGGATCGAGGTGCTATAGCCAGTTATTCTTTAAAATCCAGGTTAAATACTGTTGATTTATCAGTCTCAGTATTATCTAGATTTATACTATTAATATCAAAATTAAGTAGCCCTAATACATAATCTGCTAATTCATCCTTTGCTTTACCTAGGCTATCAGGATTATGAATCCGCCTATTTATAGAAGATGTGAATAAATCAACTATTTGAATATTATAATTATATTTTGATTCGACAGCAACAAAGTCTCCCAAATATAAATCCGATTTTTTTTGTCTTGTGATTCTTTCTTTTAGATTCTCAATTTTTAATTGGTCAATTCCTTTCTCTTCTTCATCCAACCATACTTGTAATAGTCGTGGAAGAGGAGCTCTCCCTGTTGAATTCTCATGATTAATTCCTTTATGGATAAGATGAAAAGTTAAATCTGTAATTGCAGAATTCAAGTCACTAATTCCTCTTTTATTTACTACTATAGCTTTAAATCCAATAGTCGGATTTAGTTTTAAATATTTCAGAAAAAACTCTTTATAGGTGTCCAATTTATGATTGCTTACCTCTGCGAAGTGAAATTCATAATCAATTTTATTCAGTTCAAGCCATTCATTTATTTTACGATTAGCTTGGAAGGATTTAAATCCATCGACAATCCATAAACTACCAACTGACAAATAATCTTGGGTTTTACCTGTCTCATCAACATATACAGAATACATTGGAAGACCTGCAGGTTTTTCTTCAATTGCCTCCTCCCGCATTTCTTCGGCTAAAACACCTCTATGTCTTCTTACTTTCTCATCAGCTTGAAATAGTTTATAATCATTTTGAATTCTTGCACGAGAACGTGTCAATGAATTAATCATCGTAAGTTTTTTTAAATCCTCCTTCGTAATATGACAACCATTAAATTTATCACCTTCAAATGTGCTCCAATAAAGCCATGCCAATTCAATATCTGAATTTCTAGCAATAGAATAATTATTAAGAATGAATCCTACCTTATCATGTTTTGTCTCAAGATTACCACTTAGTACTTTGCTCAATAAATCTTGTTTCTCTTTTTCGATTTTTTCTTCACGCTCGGAATTTGATTCACTAATTTCATCTTTATTTAATTCATCATTTTCCATATCAGTTTATTTTATGCAGAAGATGTTCTTAATAATTAGTTGTAATTTGTTTATACATGCACCTCGTTTCTAAAAAAGTGCACAATATTTTTGTAAATGTACAAATAACTTTTACCAATCATCAAGTGATGAATTTATTTTTTGTAAACATTTTTCATCGTCATCAATATCCATCTAATTCGCCTTGTAGGCTTTAGAAACTTCACGCCATCCTTATTATGCTTCTTACCGGATGGCAGCACAACAACAGATATGGTAAAGTTTGAAAACGCTTAACATCGCATAAGTCCATCATTTGTTCCTCGCAGGATGCGATTCAAGCGTGTAAGGTGACCATTCTAATCTCACAGGTTGCTATTCAAGCGTGTAAGCCGATCATTAAAATCTCACAGGTTGCTATTAAAGCGTGTAAGGTGATCATTATAATCTCACAGGTTGCTATTAAAGCGTGTAAGGCGACCATTTAAGATTGTAAGGTGACCATTAAAGAATGTAAGGTGATCATTCAAATCTCACAGGTTGCTATTAAAGCGTGTAAGGTGATCATTATAATCTCACAGGTTGCTATTAAAGCGTGTAAGGCGACCATTAAAGAATGTAAGGTGACCATTATAGAATGTAAGGTGATCATTATAATCTCACAGGTCGCTATTAAAGCGTATAAGGTGACCATTCAAATCCCGCATGTAATTAGAAGAAGAGCTCAAATGATATTAAAAAAACTGCGGTTGACGAAATGTAACCGCAGTTTAAAAATTGATCGATGCAACACTGTATTAAAAAATCCCTGGATTCAGTTTGAATTTATTATTGAATTACCGTAAATCTTAATTTCGATATTTGCTTGTATTCGTGGCTGGATGCGCCAAACAGTGATCTGATATAAGATTTTGTATCCATTGCCAGATCAACAAGGCCCGAATTTTCCTGGTATAAAATTTCGTGTCTTAAAAGCATTGCATCAACATAACTCTGATGGGTGCTGACTACGGCATCGTTCAATGTTTTTAAATTGTTGTAGTGTGCTGTCAATCCGGCCACTTGTAACTCCGGTTCGTTTGGGTTATAAAGTGGTATACTATCTAACAGGCTGATCAGCTTGTTGAAATTGGCTACGCGGTCATCGAATCCCAACTGGGCGTTAGATTTTTCATTCACTACCTTGCCTTCGGCTTCAAGCGCTTTCTTTTCTTCTGCTGTTTTTTTTGGAGTAGCCCTTGTTCCACGCAGTTTCCGGACAATTGTTCTTGCCTGATCGTCAACCATACTGGAGGTGTCTGTTGATTCAAGCGAATTGATCACCCTTGTAATCAGATTGCTGAATGAGGCGAACGCTATTTTTCGCGCTGCAATAGCACCACTGTTAACCGAAAAGGCATCAAATACTGCTTTCATTGCATTTTTAGCGTTTTGGGAAACGTTTTGCAATGACGGAAGTTGGATGGAGCTTTTTGATGGTTTGAAAACTGCAAGCTTACTCAGTACAAAAGCGATTAAAACATCAAAGTTGACCACATTTTTTTCATGGCCGATTTCAGATCTTGTTGCCATAACATTTAAATTACAGGTTATTAATAATGAAAATAAAATATTTATTTGAGTATTATTAATGTTAGATATGCCCTTATACAGATACTGAAGATAAAAGTTTCGAAAAATTTAAAATAATTTCAAATATTTTTTTTCATGGCACTTTATAAACGGAATTTACCGGGGCCTTACTTATCCACAATCGATTTCTGTTTTTTCACAACGTTATTAACCAATAATCTATAGCAATTCAGCCATAACAGGCACAGAAAATTTTGCAACTCTTTTCCAGGGTATAATTTCCGGTATGGTAAAAACCGTGAGCCATATTGTGGCGTATATTGTCACTTTCATTTGTGAATATCATTTTGACGAATGTCAAATCGTTTTTCGAAAGTATCTTTTTTGCAGTATCGCAGTTTAACACATCATCGGTCATCAGCTCTTGCAATCCGTTCTTATTTACAACACTTGTATTGCCGCTTACAATTTCAATAAAGCACGTAATGCCCCTTCAAATTTAAGTGTTCAAAAATCGATGGGCAGTATCCGGTTAGTTGATGATGGTTATTAGGGTTTTGTTGGTAGATGGTTCCCGCAAAACCATATCGGGGAGCGTTATCCGACTGGTATGCGGACGAATAGATTGGAAAGAAAAATCGTCTCCCTATTTATTGTTGTTGATAATCTCCACCACAACGAGATTGTCCGCATAAACCTGCCAATGTTTTACGAGGTTGTCCTTAATAACCGCTTTCCAGGCAGCCGGGACTCTCCAGTGGTTACCGTTATTCCTGTTCTGCTGGCTTTTATACGTCCCGCTGGCATAACCTAAGATGCAAATTGATGAGTCATTTTCGTATAGCTCTTCGATCTCTATTTTGTAATCGGGAAACAATCCAAAGTAGGCAATCCAGGCGATTTTCATCATCTCTTTGCCTTCTATTCTGTTGTCCTGCGAATCAACAAACAGGTGGTCATCGGTCATTAAGCTGCAAATCCTATCCACGTCGGCATGGCTAATCGCATCCGCAAAATCAACTACAACTTTTGTTTCCATATGTTTATGGGTTTATTTATGGATCAATTCAAATTGTTGCGGGAATAATTCCCTAAAGACTAATCAATGGGTGTTATTTTTCGGTAAAACCTTATTTTCATTCAATAAAGCTACTATATAACTCCTTTCACTTTTCCAATATTCAATGCTATTTTTTCAAACCCAACGGGTTTGTATGTTGATAGAATTATAATGTGAATGAGCAACATTCGACTCCGGCCGGAGTCGAATGTCCTATTTTGATCACATTTTCTTTAAACATACGACCTCTCTGAGGTCATTAAAAATAAATGCAATGGCATTTTAAAGTTATCAGTTTTGAGATTTCCTATTTCCCTTTTGTAATCGTAAGCGTATAAGTCCGGGTTGTTTTATCAGCAGCCGTTACTACAATCAAAAATTGGTTATCGACCTTAGGCAGATTTGCCGTATACGCTGCTCCCGGGGCTATTTTGTCCCCGTTAATGGTCATGCTTTCATAATGATCAGCCACAACAGCAGGTGTAATCGCAACATTCGTTAAACCGGCATCCACCGATGCTGTGTAATAGGCGGTATAAGGTGCAAACCTCGGCGTTAAGTTACCTGAACTGATTGTCAGGCTTCGCAAAGCCCCTTTGATCTGATGGATATTGTTCAGGTTATAAATGACCGATGCCTGACCAACGGTGGCGATGTTACCCAGTGTTACCATACCGGCGAATGTGCGGCAGAATGGCTCACCTGTAATTGAACCATCAACCAGTCCTTTGGCACATGCGAGCATTTGCCAGATGTATTCATGCGTAACCGGAAAACGATTCTCGCCTGTATGTCCGGGCAATACCGTGAGTTTACTGTTGCCCGTTTTATCCAGCAAGTGCTGAACCGACTGAATGTATTCTTCAATTGATAATGCCGATCCGAACAGCCATACGCCGCCCGAACCAATTGCATCACCTGTAAACAATGTATCGCCATACTTCAACACAATCGATCCCCACGTATGACCCGGCACGCTGATCACGTCAATGTCCTTTCCATCCAACGGAATTTTATCGCCATCCGTCACATACTGAATCTTTCCGGCATCGGCGCCCAGCATCATCTTAACGGCTTCACTGTCTTCCTGGTGAACATAGACCTTCTTTACCTGTGACACTCCCACAAAGCTGGCCAGACCAACAATATGGTCGAAATGATTATGCGTGACAATCAATTCGATGGCTATATTTTTATTGACAAGTACTTTGTCTTTTATAAACTGCCAGATCTTCCCATCTCCCGCCCCCGCATCAATAATGATTGCCTTATCGTGTCGCTCGATGATATATGCCGTACCTAACGAATAATCCCAAACCTCCTTGATATCATTGGCTAAATTACGTGTTGTAAAAAGGGTATTGGGTGAGATCGCTCCATGATCTGTCCGTGCAAGGCTCTGTTCAAAAAGCCAGTTATAGATCACTTCATAGTTATGGAAAGCGGGAAACCAGGCATTGTGCGCGGGGATCACACTTCCCATGCCCCATATGCTCGAATTGTTACCGACACACTTGTTACCTGCTGCCGTTAAGGCCGCCATTGCATTGTTGGCACCACTTACGGGACTAACAGGATCGTCGATTGAATGGACAACAAGCACAGGGAGGTTTTTAAGCGCTTCGAAGGCCGGACTGTTTCCAAGGTATGCATCTGAATTACCGCTGATCGGCAGCGCCGCAGCGAACAGCGCAGGGTTTTTGAGGATCATATTCCAAACCCCCGTTCCTCCCATTGAGAAACCAACAATGTAAATACGATCAGCGTCGATATCGGGATGACTGGCAACAAATTGTTTTAACAACGAAAGCACATTGCCGTAAACAGGTTCCGATTTCCAGTCACTTCCTTTGGGAATTTGCGGGGCAAGCACATAGACCGGATTTTTGGCCAAATGATCAGGTTCGATCCAAATCGTTGCACATTCGGTTGTCACCAATTGCATTTCATTATCCGTTCCGCATTCACTTTCGCCGTGCAAATATAAAATAACGGGTAATTTCTTACCCGGATTGGCCTTTAATGATGGTTCAAAAAAACGATAGGGTAACACGTTCCCGCTCCCATCCTGGTATTTTGCGGATTTAAACAGGGGCGCAATTTTGGATGCAGCCACACTACCATTCTTCAACGAATTAACAGGCCCGAATGCATAGGCAAATCCAGCAACCAATAAAATCAATAAGGACAATGTAACACGTACACACCGAAAGTAATTTTTTTTCATTGTTAGTCAGCAATTAAGTGATAAGGATATGATTTATATCGTCTTGCAACTACAAGCAGGATGGGGTTTGCCCCGTGAATTTTCCATGAAGCGCTGCACCTCAAATATACATTTTATTGTCAACAAAGCAGGACTTGTCCTGTTGGTCAATGGAAGAGCCGTGGAGACCCTTGCCAGCCGATACTTTCTTTTGTGTACTGTCTATTCGAAGATCCTGTATTTCATCTTGCCTTTCATCGTCTCAGCATCATACTTCATATCGCTGCAAAGAAAAATATTAAGGTAATAATCTGTTTTATCCTCTGAATATTGATTAAACAACTGCTCTTTTAACACCACCTCGTGAAAGTATTGTTTATAATAATTTAATCGTTCTTCGATATTTTCTTTTGAGTTGGAATTACAAATTGCGATTACGGTAATACCTTTGGAAAAGTCTGGCAACCACAGATAATGAGTTCCATGAAAGGAAATCGCATTGGGGATTTGATATTTTGCAGCATAAAAGTTAATTGCGCTAGCCCACGAATAGGTGTCACCCCATATTAAACAGCCTTTCTTTTCATTTTCAGGCAATGAAAGATATACCCTTTTTACAGCTTCATTTAAACTCCCCCATAGTAATCCAAAACTATAGGCATCCATGACCGGAGTTACACCCGCTTCATTCTTCTGTATCTTATAAAACTTGATATAGTTAGCCAATGGCAAAACAGGTAAGGCATTTGTAGTCGTCAAAGGAGTCATTAGAATAAGCATAAAGATGTAACCATAGAGCAACCATCTTTTTCTAATGAAGAGATGTTCCAATAATACACTTCCCGTGATAAAACTCATCAGAATAATCGGATAAAAATAATAGAACTTTCCTTTTGCCAAAAACATCATTATAAATGAAAACAAAACGACAAACAAACCCAGCCTTAATTTTTTATAGATGGCAATAAAAGGAATTACAAATACGCCGGCAAGCCAAACAAAAATTGTCAAAGGATTGGGTGATAATACCAATGACTTTATATTATCAGATAGCCTCATATCATCAAGCTGAACTTCATAAAGACGGGAAAAGTGCGACAGTACAGGAAAAGAGTTATCCCACTGCCAATAAAGATTTGGGGAAATAATCAGAATAAGTATCAGTAGTCCAACCCAACAAGCGTTTGTCCGGAAAAGCTCGCGTTGAAAAATAATTGTTGAAAGGATTAAGCCGGCTCCAAAGAACAATATGCTATATTTTGTCATGAACCCTAAGCCAATTGATACCCCCAACAGGATTAGATACAAATTTTCAGTTGTTTTGATAAAAGAGATCAGCAGGTAAAATGACAATACCCAAAATAACTGATCAAATATTACGGGTTGAAATGCATTTTGGGTTAGACCAAAGCACGAACCGGTCAGAATACAGACCAGGCAAAGCAGAACTGCCTTCCATTTACCCCCAAGCCTGACAACTGTTAATCCGCAAAGAACGATGATTAATCCCGCGGCAAGATGGACAAACAAATGATGAATGTATAATGAATCTGAATGAAACAAATTCTGAATCCAGGCCAGGAAACCAATCAATGGTGGAAATTCCATATAACCCCATGCAAGGTGTCTGCCTGTATCTACGTGGTAAATTTCATCCCCATCCAAACCAGCATTTGAATCAGCGATTAAATGCAGTATTGTTTTGATCAGCAATACTGAAAATATTATAATGTATTCGGTTCTTATAGTCTGTCTTTTCTTAGAATAGATTTTCATTTTTCCGATGACGTAAAACGTGCAACACATTATTTTAAATGGCATATATCTTTCTACAGCCATCACATAAAACACTGTAAATCAAAAAACATTAAATAAATCGCAGCCGCTCCCTGACTACCAATGTTAGAATTGGTAAGAACCCTCCAAATTGCCTGCTGTTGGTGGCAGGCCTGTTCTGTCAGGCAATCGTGAATTTAATCTGTGTTTATCTGAGTAATCTGTGGTAAAAATAATTCAGATCTTAGGTGGAAGTGCATTAGCTTGATATATTCAGAATACGACATTTTATAGTTCTCACTACTTGGGTGTTATTTCCATTAGATTTTTATTTCTCCGTCAACCCTGAACCCGTCTGAGATATCAAACCCAGCCAGTGAACCTGCGGTTGTTTGAATCACCATATAAACCATGCTGTTTTCAGAATCATTCCTCAGCGTTCTGCTTCCGTCGGGTGAGACGCGTACAATTGAACCTTCGCAGATCTCAAAAACCTCGTCATCGACCTGGTATTGCCCATGTCCCTTTAACACAATATAAATCTCTTCATGCGTTTTATGTTTATGCAAAAAGGAGATGGTTGTTTTGGAAGGATGCTCTGTAAATGAAATCTCGGACCCCGTCGATTTCAAGATCTCACCAATAAACAACTTGTTTTTAA
>JANYLE010000335.1 GCA_025363795.1 Mariniphaga sp.
ACCATTTCGAGATCGACTACACTTTCTTTAGAATCAGGGAAGATCACATTGCGGAGGATATCCGTAATTGTTTTTGGTATAACTGCCATTATTATAGTTTTTTACAATTCAATGATTTAACAAAAGGAATTGCCTAAGAAACAACGCTATCGTTCAAATTGTTCAAGGTCCAGTTCTTTCATCGGATCCCAGAAGAGCTTTTCGAAATCGGTTACACAATCGTTTTCAACAGCTATCCCTTCGTTCTCAAGTAATTCCTGCATTTCGTTGGGTGATCCGAAATGAATTTTTCCGGTGAGTAATCCGTTGCGGTTGACCACGCGGTGAGCCGGAACAAATTTCTCCTGGTGATGCGAAAGGTTCATTGCCCAACCAACCATCCGCGATGATTGTGCTGATCCCAGGTATCGGGCGATAGCACCATAACTGGTAACTCTTCCGACAGGTATTTGCCGGACGACTTCGAAAACCTTTTCGTAAAAATCAGACACTTATTAAATTTTTGTTTCGGGATTGTCCCGGTTGATGTTATCGCGTCCAAAACTTCTGTAGTCATCGAATTCAATCTCAACTTCAGGCTCAATAAGGCCATCATCATGAGGTATATATCTGATATACTTGATTGTTTTTCCCCGATCGAGCCATTGCTGCTCATAATAAGTTCTGATTGTCAAAATTTCGTCGGCCAATCCGGATGCATATAAATCATTGGTATCGACCTCCGTCACAAACTTGTTTTCAGTAATGGTTGCCTGGGTATATTGGTAAAGATAATTGCTGTCTGTTTTCAGGTGAATAACCCCCTCGGGTTTAAGTATTTCGCAATACATTTTTAAAAACCTTGTTGAGTTGAGCCGTTTTTTAGCTTTTTTCATTTGGGGATCGGGGAAGGTGATCCAAATTTCTGAAACTTCATGTTGAGCGAAGAAGTACAGTAACAATTCGATATTCGTGCGGATGAAACCACTGTTTTTGAGCTCTTTCTGATCGACCTCTTTCGCTCCGGACCACATGCGCGACCCTTTAATATCTATACCGATAAAGTTTTTATCCGGGAAGAGTTTGGCAAGGCCAACAGTGTATTCCCCTTTTCCGCATCCGAGTTCGAGAACGATAGGATTGTCGTTTTTAAAAAAATCTTTGTTCCAGTTGCCTTTTAATGAGAATCCATCATTCACTAAAGTGCGGTATGGAAGATAAATAACATGACCAAAGGAATTTAGGTCTGCAAACTTGGCCAGTTTGTTTTTACCCATGCGAAATGATTGTATTTTTAGTTTTTATTGCCTGATTATAAAGCCTTGTCAAGCGCAATTCCAAAATTGTGAATGCCGGTTAGAACTCCGGTTTGGGTGCGCATGCCATGCCTGACTGAGATCGTATATTTACCGACTTCGGGGAAAAAGATCGTTTTCTTGTAGGGATATTTGCGGTCGTACAAATCACCCAACCCGCTACCTAACCATTCGCCGGACGGTTTCGCAAGTGTCAGTTCCACTGTGTCTGTCAGTTCCTTTCCTGTTGGTGGAGTGATAGATACGAATAGCCACAGATTACTGAAGCCATAATGGCCCTCATTCCGAACTGTAAACGAAAGGTCATAGAGTTTCTTGGGATCAGGAATATTCATTTCAAAAACCAGGGCTGTATCCTGGTTCCACTCTGAATGTCGTATGCTGCGATAATCTTCAAAGACCGCTTTTTTGTTACAAGAGCTGATGAATGCGGTCAATAATGCCAATACAATAAGAAGGAATAGATTGTTAAGCTTCTGCTGTAGGCTCATTTCCCTGACTTTCATTATCTGGATTTGGTTTTCTTGTTAAAACTGGTTTCCGCCTTTTCTTCCGACGATTTTTTGATACCTGATCAAATCGTTCGATACTTTCCTGACCTACAGAATTGTGATAGGTATGTCCTTCAGGTTCAACCGCAGCTACTGCTTCATTTGTTAACTGAGCGATTTTCTTGCCGCTTCTGTTCATCCGTTGAATCTCTTTTACCTTATCAACCGAAACTGCCATCATGCCGCCGGGCTGATTATTCTCCTTAACATACCAGAAGATTCCTTTGAAAATATCTGCTTTCAGGTAGTTGTAGTTCCCTTTCTCTGTTTCAATCTGGATATTGGTTGGAGGGAAATTTTTCTGAGCGTCAATGTAGCAATCGAGCTCATAGTTAAGACAGCATTTTAATTTTCCGCACTGACCAGCAAGTTTTTGCGGGTTCAGCGATATTTCCTGGTAACGTGCAGCATTGGTCGTGACGGAGACAAAGTTTGAAATCCATGAACTGCAGCAAAGTTCTCTGCCGCAAGGTCCTATTCCGCCAATGCGGGCAGCTTCCTGCCTGGCACCGATTTGGCGCATTTCTATCCTTATACGAAAGGTGTCAGCGTAAAGCTTAATCAGTTGACGAAAGTCAACGCGTTCATCTGCAATGTAATAAAAAATGGCTTTTGTTTTGTCGCCCTGAAATTCGACGTCACCGATCTTCATATTTAATTTCAGATCTTCAGCCATTTTGCGAGCTTTAAGCATTGTATCATGCTCGATATTAATGGCTTCTTCCCATTTCTGGAGATCTACGGGTTTGGCAACCCGGTAGATTTTGCGCAATTCGCCATCAATCTGGGTCGCTTTATGACGTTTCATCTGTCGTAAAACAAGATCGCCAACAAGTGAAACCATTCCGATATCATGCCCCGGACTCGCTTCTACCGCAACCATATCTCCTGCGATAAGGGTTAATCCGTTGACATTTCGATAATAATCTTTGCGTGTATTTTTAAAGCGGACTTCAACAATTTCATCGGTATTGATAGTACTCTTAACATCGTAAAGCCAGTCGTAGACATTTAATTTGGCACAACTTCCTACCCTATCGCTGGTAGGACAGCCGCGCGCTGTCTTATCTTGAGAGTTCATATAGCTGATAATTATATATTTAGACTATCAGTTTTAAATTGAAACTGACAGGGGAAAATTTGAATTTTCACAAAAATAGCGATTCTATTTCTTTTTTCTGATCAATTCTCAGGATGTGTATATAATAAGGTCAATCAGAAGCAGAATTGACAGATCATTTCAGGTTTAATTTCAACTATTTTTTACAGTCTGATCAGCTTCGAAACTTTTAATCCCAGGTCGGTGAAAATGAGTTTTGCATTACCGTTCATCGAGATGTCGGTGTAGCCTTTTTCAAATTCGCGAAAGAGATGAAGCACATTTTTTTCATTAATAAAGGGTGAAAACTTTTGAGAGAATTCATTCTCCTGATCATTTACATAAATGAGGTCAGGCTCCTTCAAATTGAACAGGAAATTTTCGCGCAGGAATTCGCCACAATATTTTAAAAATCCCATTTGCCGAACCCTGCCAATGGTGGCAACCTCTTCGGACCATAAAAGGATTTCCTGTAATTTTCGGGCATACCCGTTACGCATCATCGTCGTGAACTGGCGAAAGTTGTAAGCGCGTAATTCGTCATTCTGCATAATTTCGAGCGCGAGAAAGTAGTTGCCACGAGAAAGCCTGGCAATTGTTGCCGGATTGGAGTTTGTGTTTTCGGCAATATTGGTCAGCGCGGCCTGCAAATCTTCCTCCGAAATTTTAGGAACCCGAATCAGCTGGCACCTCGAACGGATCGTACTCAGCAGTTTCTCTTCGGCTTCGGAGATCAG
>JANYLE010000415.1 GCA_025363795.1 Mariniphaga sp.
CATGGACACCAGTTGCCGCCAATTTGAATAAATAGATGTTTGTTTTCGGTCTTGGCGTGCACTAAGGCTTGACTTATTGCAGCCGATACATCTGCATCAGGATTATACAACTTAGCTGGTGATTGTGCGTAACCGTTGCAAAAAATAAGGAACAAGGCGATAGTCAATAGCTTTTTCATACGATATGGTTTCATGCGGTAAAAGTCAATAAAAACTTCGACTATAGCAAAAAAGCTGCATCTAATTGCAGCCTTTTCACTATATAATTGGTAATTATATTTATACTGTGAGGATCTCTTTTTCCTTCAAAGCAATCAGTTCATCAACTCTTTTGCCAAACTTATCAGTGAATATCTGTATTTTTTCGGAAATTGTTGCCTCGTCATCTTCTGAGAGTTCTTTCGATTTGAGTAATTTTTTAAGGTAATCATTGGCATCTTTACGTGCCGAACGAATACTTACTTTGGCAATTTCTCCCTCTTTGTGAGCATCCTTCACAAGATTGCGGCGACGCTCTTCTGTTGGAACCGGAACATTAATACGGATAAATTCGCCGTTGTTTTCGGGATTGAATCCAAGGTTAGAATTGATGATCGCTCGTTCAATTGGCTGGATCATTTTTTTGTCCCATGGCTGTATTGCGATGGTTCTGGCGTCAGGTGTGCTAACGTTTGATACCTGCATAATCGGAGAGGGAACCCCGTAATAGTCCACAACTACACTCTCAATCATCCTGGGGCTGGCTTTGCCGGCGCGAATATGTGCAAGTTCATAATCAAGGTGAGAGATTGCATTTTCCATCCTTTCGGTGGTGTCTGCGATCAGCATTTGTACTTCCTCATTCATAGGGCGAAAAATTAAATTTTGTGGTTTAAAACAAAATTATAAAAATTATAAAATTCAAAAAATAGGTCACTTTATTTTAGATCTGTCAATTATGCACTACGGTGCCAATCGGATCACCTTTCAGTACTTTGATGAGATTACCGGTAGTGTCCATATCGAAAACAACGATTGGCAGGTTGTTTTCCTTGCACATTGTTGTTGCTGTGAGATCCATGATTTTCAATCCTAGAGTATAAATCTCATCGTAGGTGATTTCAGAGAATTTTGTTGCGTTTGGATCTTTAAGTGGATCAGCAGTATAAACGCCATCTACGCGAGTGCCTTTCAGCATGGCATCTGCCTCGATCTCAATTCCACGCAAAGACGATCCGGTGTCAGTTGTAAAATAGGGATTCCCGGTTCCTCCCGAAAAGATTGCCACTTCACCTCTTTCAAGTGTCTCGATGGCTTTGTCTTTCGAATAAAATTCGCCAATGGGTTCCATCCTGATAGCGGTCAATACTCTCGATTTGACTCCTGCAACCGTTAAGGCAGAATTCAAGGCCAGACTATTGATGACAGTTGCCAACATACCCATCTGATCTCCTTTTACTCTGTCGAACCCTTTTGAGGCTCCGCTCAAACCCCTGAATATGTTTCCACCTCCAATAACAATTCCTATTTGTACTCCCAGATCAACAGCCTCCTTGATTTGAGAAGCGTAATCCGATAACCTGGTGGAGTCGATTCCGTATTGCTGATCACCCATCAGTGATTCACCTGAGAGCTTCAGTAGAACTCGTTTGTATTTTACCATCTTTTAAGTTTTGCAGGACAAATTTACTCCAAAAAAAAGATTAAAAAAAGAGCCCCAATATTGAGGCTCTTTTCATCGGTACGAAAACCTTCGTACTATACATTCAATGTGAAACGGATAAACGTAGTTACTTTTACGTCTTTGTCAACGCTTGTAAGATATTGATGAATCGTCATCTTATTGTCTTTGACAAATTCCTGATTCAAAAGCGTATTGTCTTTAAAAAATTTGTTTAAAGCTCCCTGGGCAATTTTATCAAGCATTGCTTCAGGTTTTCCTTCTAGACGAAATTTTTCCTTGGCAATTTTCAATTCCTGCTCAACGATCTCAGGTGCAACATCAGCATTATCAACAGCTACGGGGCTCATGGCGGCAATTTGCATTGCGACATCTCTGCCTGCTTGATAATCAATTTCTTTGCTAAAACCAACCAACGTAGCCAATTTGTTGCCCGAGTGAATATAAGGGACAACATTTGCTGCTTCGATGCAGGCATAGTAAGATAAATCGATTTTTTCACCAATAATTCCAGTCTGTTCGAGTACCTGTTCTCCAATAGTTCTGCCATCCATCAAAAGCGCTTTTACCTCAGTAATATTGGCGCACTTGTTGGCAATAGCATGATCAAGGATTTTTGTGGTCAGGGCGATGAATTTTTCATTCTTCGCCACGAAATCTGTTTCACTGTTTAATGAAACGATTGCTCCAAAACATTTATCTTCAGATACTTTTGCAAGTACGACTCCTTCAGTTGATTCTCTGTCGGCACGTTTGCTCGCAACCAATTTACCTTTTTCGCGGATGATTTCGATAGCACGGTCAAAATTGCCTTCAGCCTCTGTTAAGGCATTTTTGCAATCCATCATTCCGGCACCGGTTGCTTTACGCAACTTTACAACATCAGCAGTAGAAATATCCATTATTAAGAAATTTTTATGCAGTTAAAAAAAGAAATTATTTCACATCAATTACATCCTCGTCGAGAATGTCCTCGTCAATAACGTCTTCGTCGAGAAGATCTTCTTCAACAGGTGAATCGGAAGTTTTATCATCAGATAATTCTTCTTTTTCGTCGATTTCTTCAGCCTCTTCGGTTTCTTCGATATCGTCTTCAACAATAATTTTCACAACAGCTTTGCGACCAGTTTTCTTTAAGGTAAACGGTTTTTCATCGGCGGTTTCATCTTTTTCGCGTTCAACTTTGCGATCAGAAAGACCATCTTTGATAGCATCACACATTGTGGTGATAATTAATTCGATTGATTGCGATGCATCGTCATTCGAGGGAATAATAAAATCAATTCCTTCAGGATTCGAATTTGTATCAACCATTGCAAAAATCGGAATGCTAAGGCGTTGTGCTTCGCGTACAGCGATTTTTTCTTTTAAAACGTCAACAATAAAAAGTGCTGCAGGAAGACGGGTAAGATCAACAATAGATCCTAATACTTTCTCCAGCTTTGCTCTTTGACGGGTAATCTGCAGTTTTTCACGTTTTGATAAATTGTCCCAGGCTGCGTCTTTGATCATTTTATCAATGGAAGACATTTTCTTAACCGCTTTGCGGATAGTCGGGAAGTTGGTAAGCATACCACCTGGCCAGCGTTCAGCCACGTAAGGCATATTTACAGCACTAACTTTTTCTGCAACAATCGATTTAGCTTGTTTTTTCGTGGCAACGAAAAGTACTTTACGGCCAGATCTTGAGATTTGTTTCAGCGCTTCAGCAGCTTCGTCAATTTTAACGATGGTTTTTTGCAGGTCGATAATGTGAATTCCGTTCTTTTCCATAAAGATATATGGGGCCATAGCCGGATTCCATTTACGTTTCAGGTGACCAAAGTGTACACCTGCGTCGAGCAATTGTTTAAATTCTGTTCTTGGCATAATAATGATTTGTTTACGTTCTGTTCAGTCAATCACCCGGTAGTCCAAATATAATTTGGAGTCCGGGTAATTTAGATGCTAAACAATATTTAAAAATATATTTTTCAAGCAATAGATTAACGTTTCGAGAACTGGAAGCGTTTGCGTGCTTTTGGACGACCTGGTTTCTTACGTTCAACCTCGCGTGGATCGCGGGTGAGAAAACCGGCAGCTTTCAGTTTCGGACGATATTCAGCTTCGTTGATTTTGAGCAGGGCGCGAGAAATACCCAGGCGAAGAGCTTCAGCCTGACCATTTAAACCACCACCGTCGAGATTAACTTTAATATCGTATTGACCAGCAACCTCACAAAGATTTAGTGGCTGTTGTACAATGTATTGCAATGTTCCTACAGGGAAATACTCGCTCAGTTCCCTTTTGTTGATCGTAATATTTCCTTTACCTTCAGAAAGATATACACGGGCAACGGCAGTTTTTCTTCTGCCAATAGTGTTAATTATTTCCATGATACTTACCTAATATTGTCCAGGTTAATAAATTTTGGCTGCTGTGCTTCTTTGTCATGATTTGCGCCAACAAATACATGAAGATTGGTAAAAAGTCTGGCTCCAAGACTATTCTTGGGGAGCATTCCTTTAACGGATTTTTCCATCAGTCTTTCAGGATATTTCTTCAGAATGTCAGCAGCAGTCATTACACGCTGACCTCCGGGATATCCCGTATGACGGATGTACTCTTTACCCTTCCATTTATTCCCGGTCAATTTTATTTTCTCTGCATTGATAACGATCACGTTATCACCACAATCGACGTGAGGGGTATAACCTGGTTTATGCTTGCCTCTGAGGACAAGAGCCACTTTACTGGCCAAACGACCCAGAATCTGATCTGTGGCATCTACGATGACCCACTCTTTGTTTACCGTTGCTTTGTTCAACGATACTGTTTTGTAACTTAAAGTATCCACTTTCGTTTCAAATTTTAAATGTGACACAATCCAATTTTTGCTGATTCACGCGACTAACTGGTATTGTAACAGGTTTATTAACAATTAATTGTTAATAACAGTTGCTAAGGTTGCTACAATGACCGATTAATACTTCAGCAAATAAGGATAAAATCGGGACTGCAAAAGTATTTAATATTTTTGAATTTACAACTTCTGAATGAAAATAACTTGAACTGGATCAATGAAAAGCAATTTATTTTAGGATGACATTCTGAGAAATGGCTGTGCTTATTTCATCCTCCTTGTAATTATCCCTAAATTGACGATCATATACAATCCCTCACTGTTCATTGTTTGTTTGCGAATCGTATCGTAATAGTAGTCGAATACGAACCCAAAATAGGTATCCTTTATAATTTGGTATTCGTAATGGTACTTCAGACTTATCAACTTGTTATCTGTTATCCAGCTGGTTCCGGAACCGGGGTAATTTTGAAATATAATTCCGCCTTGCGGTGTATAAAATTGATGTCCATGCCAATAAGCTACTGTTAATCCTCCAAGACGAGTATTAATAGTGCCGTTTGCATAAAATCCCCATCCTTTTGATTGCTTGAAAACAATGTTGTCTTTTGGATAGGAAGAGAGGGAAAACGATGTGTTAAGCTCCCAATCTTTAAAAAGGTCATCCGAAATGGTTTTTTTGAATGAGAGTCCGGGAGTTAAACTGATAAAGGATTTGGCCAGTCCTGGAGCCGTATCAATTTCGCCTCCCACGTGCATCCCATAAAAGGCGAACGGGAAGGATAGTACAGCACTGTTTTTGTCAAGGATTGTCAAATTGGTCCGCAATCCAAAGACAAATCGTTCCTTATATGGATCTCCTTTCATAATCATCTGCTGCCAGTCGATCCAAAGATCTGCTGTGAAAAGTCTTGATTTGTATTTGGTTTGAATACCAGCCTCAGGTTTTGCGGTGTAAAACAGTTCTGGTTCATATAGGGGTTCAATAAGCTGGTGGTTTTCATCTGCATCGAGATTCCCAATGATAACTGAAATTTTTTCCGTTGGCTGATAATGCACATTAAACCAGGGAGAAAGGTGAAAATAGTCGTCTCTGCCATTGTATTTTAATACATGACCACCAAACTCCAACCTCAGTTTTTTATCGGGATAATAGACAACTTTAGGTCTGAGCCATGCGCCGGTCAGCGTGTAACCGGTGGCGATCTCCTTTTTGTATTCGTTGTTTTTGAAAAAATTGGCGTTGTCAACTGCAAAATAGAAATTCCCTGTTGAATCCGGTGTGAACGGTTCGTAATACTTAAATAGGTGGTATTCGTTCTGCCCCATTGCCGACAGACTACCCAAAAACAGGAGCCAAATCAAAAACTGTTTTCTGATTCTTGAAATTGTATTTTTTGACTTCATCGAAATGGGCGTCTTTAAAAGATAATTTAATGAATGAAGTTGTAAAGTTATCGCTTTCTAATGATAAACTGATCATATAGAAATAAGAGTGCAGAAGCTGTTGCTCCAATGCCTACAACCACAAGCCAGAATGATGAGGGATGGTATTTGTCCCAAAGGAACTGCGTCAACTGGTC
>JANYLE010000380.1 GCA_025363795.1 Mariniphaga sp.
ACCAGGTCAATTTCATTGAATCGGTAAGAGGACGTAAGGATCCTACCGTTCCAGTCGAAATCGGACATAGTAGTTGTACCGTTTGCACATTGGGTAATATCGCCTGCGATCTGAAACGGACAATTAAATGGAATCCAAAAACGGAGACATTTATTGGCGATACCGATGGCGCAGCTACCAAAAAAATGCATTATCAATATCGTGCCGGCTGGAAACTGATTTAGTTTCACGGAATAAACGACTGAAGAATCAAAAGAGGGTGTCCCAATTGCTGGGATACCCTCTTTTTTTGTTTCACATACCTTTCAACAGAAGGGAATCCTTCACTTACCAAATGGTTCTTTCGTCAATTTGTCCCAATAAATGTGCCCCGAATGCCAAAATCCGTCCTACTACTTCTTCTCCCTGAAAAAGAATACCTTTGACCCTGATTCCTCAAAATGAGGGATGCACTAATAATTACACATCAAAGATGACTTTTTCAGACTTAGGGATTAACGAAAATATAATCCGCGCACTTCAGGGCAACAAAATTTCCAAACCGACAGACATTCAAATACAGGCGATTCCGCATATCCTTCAAAACAACAAGGATTTAGTGGCTGTTGCTCAAACCGGGACAGGTAAAACCGCAGCCTTTTGCTTACCCATACTTCAAACAATTGATCCTAAACTGCCTAAAATTCAGGCACTCATCTTAGTTCCGACACGCGAATTGGGAATACAGGTAGCGCGCGAATTCTTCCTCTTTTCGAAATTTTTGCCTCGCGTATTTGCCGAATCGGTATATGGCGGCGCACCCATTGACGAACAGATTCATAACCTCAAACGTGCCACACATGTGGTTGTAGCAACGCCAGGTCGTTTGATCGATTTGCTCGACCGGAAAGCGCTTAATCTTGATGATCTGAAGTATTTGGTACTTGACGAGGCCGACGAAATGATTAATATGGGCTTCAAGGCTGAGATAGATGAGATTCTGAAGTCATGTAAAAAAGAGATCACCAAGTTGTTATTCACAGCGACAATGCCAAAGGATGTAAAGCAACTGATTAAAGAATACCTGGTCGCCGACACCGTAGAGATCCGGATAAATGAAGAGGAGTTGGTCAATGAAAAAATCGAACACAAATATCTGATTTACCCCAAAAGCAGGAAACTCGACTATTTAAAAGCTTTTTTAAACGAACGGACAGCGCAACGCGGAATTTTGTTTTGCCGTACCAAGATTGCTGCCAAACGATTATCGAAACAACTGGCCGGATTTGTGGTATCGGCTGATGCCATTCATGGGAATCTAAACCAGGAGTCGCGCGAAAAAGTGATGCGCGGATTCAAGAAAAGCAGAATCAATTTACTGATCGCTACTGATATTGCAGCCAGGGGCATTGATGTGAAAGACCTGGATTATATCATTCATTATCATTTACCTGAAAAAGCCGAGCAATATACCCACCGGAGCGGCAGAACTGCAAGAGCAGGGAACTCCGGATTAGCCGTCTGTTTTATAAAGAATGAGGAATTGTCCGAGATAAAGTCATTGGAGTCGCAGTTGAATATTCAATTCCGCCCCTTGGAGGTTACAGTCCCACCTGAATCAGAACCAGGTACGCCAATCACGATTTATATGAATATGGGATATGCCCAGAATTTTGATAAAGAGAGTATGCGAGAATTTTTGGTCGAAGAGGCAGGACTCGATATGGTGGACGTCAGGAATGTGGTTGTCGAAGAAAGCCGTTCCTACTTTGATATCCCACCAAAATACCAGGAGCAGATTTTTCTCAATTTAAAGGGAATGAAGCTTGAGCATCGGAATGTAAAACTCACGCTTGACGCGGAAAACAGCAAATTGAATATCTATTGATCAGAAAGAAATAACAAGGCCGTCTCAATTTAATTTTGAGACGGCCTTGATATTGGATAAAGATACTGGAAGTTACAATTTCAGTTTTAGTTGGCAGATTCAAACTGCTTGAGAAATCTGACATCATTTTCGAAATAAAGACGCAAGTCATTTACGCCAAACTTGAGCATCGCAATTCGTTCGATTCCCATCCCAAAAGCAAATCCGGTATATTTGGTACTGTCAATTCCGGAAGCCTCAAGAACACTTGGATCGACCATTCCGCAACCCAAAATCTCTAGCCAACCTGTATATTTACATACGTTGCAACCTTTTCCGCCACAAATCGAACACGAAACATCTACTTCAGCCGAAGGTTCAGTGAACGGGAAATAGGAAGGACGCATTCTGATTTCGGCATTCTCGCCAAAAAGTTCTTTCGCATAGTAGCGCAATGTTTGTTTCAAATCGGCAAACGAAACATTTTCATCAATATACAACCCTTCAATCTGGTGGAACATACAGTGTGCCCGGTAAGAGATGGCCTCATTCCTGAAAACACGTCCAGGAGTGACCGTACGAATAGGAGGTTTCATGGTTTCCATATCATGCACCTGAACCGAAGAAGTATGGGTGCGTAACAATACGTCGGGATTGCGCTGAATAAAAAAAGTATCCTGCATATCGCGGGCTGGATGTTCTTCTGCAAAATTCAATGCACTGAAAACATGCCAGTCGTCTTCTATTTCAGGTCCTTCAGAAACAACAAAACCTAACCTTTTGAAAATATCGAGTATTTCGTTTTTTACAATTGAGATAGGGTGACGTGTTCCCAACTTCATCGACTCGCCCGGAAGTGTAAGATCGACACCTGAACCGGCAGTTTTCTGCTCCTGCAAACCCTCTTTCAGCAGATTAATCTTCTCAAGGGCAAACTCTTTCAATGTATTGACAGCCTGACCGATCTCCTTTTTCTGATCTGAGGAGACATTCCTGAATTCCTCAAACAATTTAGAAATTTCGCCCTTTTTACTAAGGTACTTAATGCGAAGCTCTTCGGCTTCCTCAACCGATTTGGCGACGATTCCTTCGATCTCCTGCTGTAACTCTTTGATGCGCGTTAACATTGCAATCCCAATTTTGTGAACCGCAAAATTACAAAAAATATGGGTTGAAGTACTTCCCTGAATGCGCTTTTCATCCGCCAATAAACATACTATCTTAAACAGACCATTTTATTCCATAAATCCTACGATTCCCGCAGCCAATCCCTCAAGCTGTGCAAGTCCCCTCATCCGGCCTAACAACGGATAACCAGGATTATCGTTACGCGAATAATCGTAGAGCAATTTTAGTCCATGATCAGGCCTGACTGGGATCATCCAATCCTCACGACCCTCGTTACGGCGTCGTATCTGTTCCTCAATAACGGCTTTCATAATCTCTTTCATATCCAGATCGCCGCTCAAGTGCCCGGCTTCGTAAAAACAACTGTTTTCAGATCGTTTTAGATTGCGCAAATGAAGAAAATGAATCCGATGACCAAACTCACGGATCATATCGGGTAAATGGTTATCTGCCCTGACCCCCAAAGAACCTGTACAGAAAGTAATTCCATTATGCTCAGAAGGGACGGCTTCGAGTATCCAGCGGAAATCCTCAACAGTTTTGGCAATGCGTGGCAAACCAAGCAACGGGAATGGCGGGTCATCAGGATGAATGCACATTCTGACGCCAGCTTCTTCTGCCACCGGAATAATTTTTCCGAGAAAGTAGTGCAGATTTTCACGCAACTGAGCCTCATCAATCTGCTTGTAACGTTCAATCAGCGCAAGAAATGCCTGCTTTGGATTTACCGTTTTCCCATCAATGGTTCCATCAATAAATCCCTGCGTTTTGATGATAATATTGTAAGCCAGCTTTTCAGCTTCATCGTCAGACATACGCGAGGCAATGTCTCTTGCAAGTTCCACCAAATGAGCAGGGTAATCGGACTCTCCATCGGGACGCTTCAAAATAAAAAGATCGAATGCAATAAAGGTCGGAAAATCGAAGTACATGGTTTCGGTTCCATCAGGCAGGTGGTATTCCAAATCGGTACGGGCCCAATCAAGCACAGGCATAAAGTTATAGACAACAGTCCTTACGCCACATTTCCCAAGGTTGCGTAAACTCGTGCAATAATTGGAAATCAGCCTTTCGCGATCGGCAGTTGCCTGTTTGATCCCTTCGGAAACGGGTAAACTTTCAACAACTTCCCATGTCAGTCCATGATTTTCAATGTCATCTTTAGTTTTCAGTATTTCCGACACTTCCCAAATTTCTCCATTTGGAATATGGTGCAAAGCAGTTACAATTCCTGTCGCACCAACCTGTTTGATTTCATCAAGCGAAACTGCATCTTTCGCTCCAAACCATCGCCATGTTTTTAATAGCATAACTTCAAGTTTTAGTCTATAAATTATCGCAGTCGGCTAAACACCACTGAATGAACTAAATCCCCCATCAATTGGCAGAATAACGCCTGTAATAAAGCTTGCAGCATCAGAGCATAAGAAACGGACAGCACCGTTTAATTCGTTGATGTCACCAAACCGGCCCATCGGAGTTTTAGCGATCACCTTGATGCTCCGATCGGTATAAGAACCATTAGGATTAATCAGCACATTACGGTTTTGATCTCCGATAAAGAAACCCGGAGCAATCGCATTAACCCGGATTTTATCACCAAACTTCGAAGCCATCTCACAAGCCATCCATTGAGTGAAGATATTAACCCCCGATTTGGCAACCGAGTAGCCTGGAACCCTTGTGATTGCAGAAAAAGTAGCCATCGAAGAGATATTAATGATCGTTCCTGAACCATGTTTCGCCATTAGTTTTCCGAAAACAATGGTCGGATAAACCGTTCCGTTCATATTCAGGTCGGTAACACGCGTGAAGTCGGCAATTTTCATATCAAAAATGGTTTGATCAACCTCTAAAGTAGCACCGGGCAAATTTCCGCCAGCCGCATTAATCAGAATATCTACACGACCAAGTTCGTTTTCAATAGTTTGGGAAGCATTCTCCAACTCATCCATCTCAAGGACGCTGCCAACAATGCCTAAACTATCCCCTCCTAAAGCCCGAAGTTCATCCACCCGTTGGTCTACCAACTCCTTGCGAATGTCAAGGATAACAACTTTTACTCCTGCCGCAACAAGACTTCGTGAAATACTGCCGCCGAGTACACCGGCACCACCAGTTACAACGGCGATTTTCCCCTTTAAATCAAAAATATCTTTTCCCATTTTCTTTTCAATTAAATCATATCTGATTATCCCACAAAACTAACAGCCGGCATTCGCTGATGTTGCAGGAATCTTTGCAACTGATAATACTATCTTTGCTAAATCTTAGATTAAGGTGAAAATACAAAGGTGACCATCCCTGTTTCAAACATTAAAATTGTTTTTATAGCTTTGTATATGGAAACACCGTATTTCCCGGATCAATTAAAGTGAGCTTAAAAATGAAAATTTTATTAACCTTCACATTTTTCTTATTGTTCTTAGCTGCATGTAAAGAACAAATCAGTGAGGTTCAAATCACGGATCTGGACAAGTATAATATGAAAATCATACCTGTAAATCCAACCTCAAATGACGAAATTAGTCTTGTGATCTACGATGATTGCAACTACAACCAACTTTCAGGTATCAATCGTAACGGGAATACGATTGACATCAAGAAGCAATTCAATAGCATGATGAAATGGCCCTGTTTTCTTAGAAATGATACAATTCAAATCGGAAAATTACCTCCGGCAACTTACCTGGTAAACTACAAACTACTTGATATTGCATCGTCTACTGCTCCTATCATTACATTTTCGGTTTCCTTTAATCTACAGGTAAACAAATATTAACTTTGCAAAAAATATTGTCATGACAACTATTCAGATTAACGAAAAAACAAAAATTGGGAAAAATGTCATTGAAATGCTTAAGGCGTTAGCAAGGGCAGATAACGACAACTCAATTAGATTTTTAGATGAGACAGAATATCTATTTTCGACCAAAGCGAATAAAGACGTCTTGATGCAAGGAGTTAAAAAGGTGGAGGAGGGAGCAAATAGTAAAACCATCAAAACTTCCGAATTGTGGAAATAGACTTCCTTAATAGTGCCCTTGATGATATCGTTTTTTGGAAGAATTCAGGGAATAAAAGGGTTCAAAAACGAATAACAATGTTGCTTGAAAGCATTTGTAAAACTCCATATTCCGGTATCGGGAAACCCGAACCTTTAAAATATGAACTGAGCGGCTACTGGAGTCGCCGTATTGATGATAAACACCGGATAGTATATACAATTCGGGACAATCGCATAAAAGTTATCTCGATGCGTTTTCATTATACTTAAAAAGCAGCCCCATTTCTGAAGCTGCTTTAGAATATATCTTAAATATGCGATAAAGGTTATCCCTTTAACCCGCTTCTTTCAAGCAATGGTTCGATGGAGGGTTCCTGACCCCGGAATGCAACATACAGCTTCATCGGATGTTCGGTGCCCCCTTTCTCGAGAATATTTTTACGAAACGAAGTTGCGGTAGCCTTATCGAAAATCCCATTTTTCTTAAACTGTGAAAAAGCATCGGCATCAAGCACCTCGGCCCATTTATAGCCGTAATATCCTGCAGCATAACCACCCGCAAAAATATGGGAAAAAGCAGTACTCAAACAACTGCCGACAACAGGATTAAAAAGCTCAGTCGGTGCTATTGCTTTTTGCTCGAACTCAACAATATCCCCGGTCATCGGTTCCGTGATTGAATGCCATGCCATATCGTTCATTCCAAAACTCAACTGACGCTCGCTCGCATATCCTGCCTGAAAATTCTCAGCATTGATCAGTTTCTGAACCAGTTCAGCCGGAATCTTTTCGCCGGTTTCGTAGTGAACAGCAAACAAATCCAGCCATTCTTTTTGTGTTGCCCAGTTTTCCATTACCTGTGAGGGTAACTCCACAAAATCACGGTAGACATTTGTCCCGGATTGACTTGGATAAATGGTTTTGGCCAACATTCCATGCAACGCGTGTCCAAACTCGTGAAGTAGTGTGGTCACTTCATTGAAAGTCAGCAATGACGGTTTCGTTTCGGTTGGTTTTGTGAAATTGCAAACTACAGTAATAATGGGCCTGATAGCTTTGCCGTTCACGTTACTTTCAGCCCGCAAATCATTCATCCAGGCTCCTCCATTTTTACTTTCGCGTGGAAAGAAATCGAGGTAGAGTACCGAAAGAAACGATCCATCCAGATCGTAAACTTCGTAAGCATTGGCATCGGGATGATAAACAGGGATCTCCTTATTCTCTTTAAAAGTAAGTCCGTAAAGACGGGTTGCAAGATCGAAAACTCCGTCGCGTACCTTTTCCAGCTGAAAATAGGGTTTCACCTGCTGCTCATCGAAACCGTAATTTTCATTCTTGAGTTTTTCGGAATAATAACTCCAATCCCAACGCTGAAGCTCGCCCATAAGTCCATGACTCTTTGCAAACTCCTGAACTTCGGTATAATCTTTTTGAGCAGCCGGACGTGAGGCCGCATGTAACTGGTCGAGAAAATCGTTAACCCGCTTTGGATTTTCAGCCATCCGCTCAGCAAGAACATATTCGGCATGATTTTTAAATCCCAATAATTTCGCCTTCTCCAGCTTAAGATTCACCGTTTTACGGATAATATCCTCATTATTTTTATCGTTTTGCTGAAATCCACGTGAGGTGTATGCCCGATACATCGTTTCACGAAGCTTTTGGTTATCAGCATATTTCATAAAACCAACAAAGCTGGGACCCTGAAGCGTGAATAACCACCCCTCCTTCTCTTTCGATTTTGCAGCCTGGGCAGCTTCCTCACATTCTGATTCAGGTATTCCGGCAAGATCATTTTTATCAGTGATCAACAATTGGTAAGCATTGGTTTCTGCCAGCACATTTTCGCCAAACTGCAATGAAAGCTTTGACAATTCAGTAGTTATCTCAGCATACCGTTTTTTGTCTTCTCCTTCAAGATTAGCGCCACTGCGTACAAACCCGATATATTTTTTCTCCAACAACTGAAGGTCTTCCTGAGTCAGATTCAAGTTCTCTTTTTGACTATATACTTCTTTCACCTTTCCGAAAAGTCGCTCATTAAGTGAAACGTAGTTGGAAAACTCAGATAGTTTTGGTGAAACTTCGCGGGCAATGGCCTGAATTGTATCATCGGTTTCTGCAGAATTCAGATTATAAAGAACGTTTGCGATAAGCTCAAGATTTTCACCTGCAACTTCAAGCGCTACGATTGTATTCTGAAAGGTAGGTTTATCGGTGCTGTTAATAACTACATCCACCTCATCTTTAGCCTCTTTCAAAGCCGCATCGATAGCGGGGATAAAATGTTCATGTTTGATCTCCGGGAAAGGTGGAGTCTGATATGGTGTATTCCATTCCGCTAATAACGGATTGGTCTCTTTTACTTCATTTTGCAAATTATATACTGTCATAACGGTAAGAAATAATATTTCTATTAATAATTTGATCTTCAAATAATTAATTAAGCTTAAAGCAGATTAACCTGAAGGCTGCCAGAAAAAATAGTTGTAATCTTTACTCCTTTTGGCGTTGTTTTGTTTTGTCCTTCATCACACTCCATCCAAATTTGCCGATTCGTTTGCCGAGCGAATAATAATTTCCATGTGAGTAAGCCATAACACCCGAAGCGGCCAGGTTGAAAGCTCCTGTTTCCGGGTCGATGTACCGATCATCAGCGATTATATTGACCACATCGGCAATAAACATATCATGCGAGCCCAAAGACTTAATCTCTTTAACTTTGCACTCAATGGAAATTGGAGCTTCAACGACAATGGGA